>CALKOE010000001.1 GCA_938091985.1 uncultured Acidimicrobiales bacterium
ACGAAGTCCTCGATCAGCTCCGCGAGCTCAACCGGCGTGTCGCCCTGGATGCTGTGGCCGGCATCGGCCACGCGGGCGATCCGAGCGGAAGGACAACGGGTGAGCAACTCTTCCTCGTCGGCATCGTCGACCACCGACTGCTCACGCATACCGCGCACGAGCATCAGCGGCATCGAGAGCTCCGAGATGATGTCCCACAGGCGTGAGAACTGGGGGAAGCCGTTGGCCTCGGTGCCGCGGAAACGGGCGTAGCGCCAGACCCACCCGCCGTCGGCTCGCTGTTCGGCGTTGTGCAGGATTCCACGGCGCAGTGACTCGACAGTGCGCGTGGGATTGAACTCGATCGTGCGCTTCAGCAGCTCCTCGAAGCTCGGAAACGACTCGGGGCCGTTCACGAAGGCAGTGATCTGCTCGGTCTTCTTCTCATCCACGCCGGGGGTGACATCGACGAGCATCAACTTGCGGACCAAGTCGGGCGCGTGATCAGCCAGCGCCAGGCCGGTCAACCCGCCGAGCGACATTCCCACGACGGCAGCGGCGTCGGGGGCGAGCGTGCGAACCGCCTGTGCGAGGTCTTCGGCGTTGCGGTTGGTGTCGGTCGTGGCGTCGGCCGGCGGTCCGGAATGGCCGTGGCCGGGGAGATCGAGGCAGACGAGGGGCCGGCCGAGGGCAAGCGCCACCGTGTCCCAGGTGTGGGCGTTCTGCGCACCTCCGTGGAAGAACACGAGTTCCGGTGGCGCGTCGCCCCAAACGAGCGCACTCAGGTGGCGACCATCGTCGAACACCACCTGCTCGCGGCGGACCGTGGGCGGCCCGTCGTAAGGAATCCCGTATTCAGCTGCGTTCTCGTGGAACAACCCGAATTCGTCGTACTCGACCATCTCGACTGCCATTACGAGACCCTAGTCACCGCGCCCGTTCGCTCACCGATCCACGACGATGGGGTCGCCGACCACGGAGATGGCGTCCGATGCCGCGTCGTACTCCTGCAGGTAGAACTCGTCGAGTCCGTCCCACTTCGACTCGCTGTCGAACGACGCCTGCCCGTATCCGAAGAGATCGAACGGGCCGAGTTCGTCGAGTGCAGCCCGGAAGGAGTCGTTCGTCAGTTCGGCGCCGACGATCTCGCCGATCGCCTTCAACAAGCGGGTCTGGTCGCAGGCGATCATGATCGGGTTGACCCAACTCTTCGCGCCGGCCGCCTGCTCGTCGCCCGTCGGAAGGTAGAGGATCTCCTCCTCCAGTTCGGGGTTGGCCGCGGTCACGACATCGATGCAGTTGGCGATGAAGTCGTCATCGATCAGCATCGCGGCCTCCGTGATCTCGCCCACGCCGATGGCACCATCGAGCACCGAGCGGTCTGCGGCGCCATCGACGCTCGGGCCGATCGCCTTGTAGGCCAACTCGGGAGTGAATCCCGCGTCGGCGAGGTTGCCGGCGACGTTGGCACCGCCCGTGAGGTCGAAGAGATAGTCGACACCAGCCGTGGCGAAGTTCTCGGCGAAGATCGCGAGTTCGCTTTCCCGGGCCAGCTGGTCGCCCTGCGCAGCGGTGCCGATGAGGAGGGTGGTGTCGTAGCCGAGGTCGTCGAGGACCTCCTGCAACACTCGACCCTCGAGACCGTCGCCCTGGCTCTGGGAGGCCAGGATGCCGACGGTCTTTCCGTCGAGCCGTCCCGACTCGTGAACCGCGATGCCGAGGATGCGAGCCCGCTCGTCGTCGGAGGCGTTGAGCTGCAGCCAGAGCGTGTCGCCCGAGCGCTCCCGCATCTCCGACGTCTGGAAGGACCTCGTCATCACCATCGTCTCGTTGAGTTCGGTGAGACAGAGATTGTTGGCGGTCAGGAGGCCGTAGAGCACGATGAACACCTCGTGGTCCCCAGCGAATTCGGCGCAGGCAACGTCTTGCGATGCTGGGTCGAGGAAGTCGAACGGCACGTAGACCGGCTCGATCTGGCGGCCGAATACTCCGCCGTTCTCGTTGATGGCGTCGAAGAACGCCTGGAATGCGATATCAGCCTCGCCCTGGTAGTTCGACACTCCGGCCTGCTGAAGCGCATCGAAGTCGGGCACGGCCACGCCCACCTTGATCGACGTCTCCGTGACGCCGCGGAAGCTGGCCGGCAATGCGACGGGTTCCGCCGCTGTCGTGGTGGTCGTGTCGTCTCCGGAATCGGGCGGGGCGGCCGAGGTCGTGGTGGTCGTCGTGGTCGACCCATCGTCGGCGACAACATCGCCGCCGTCGTCGGAGCACGCTGCGGCCACCAGCGCGAGTGCGATCACGGCAGCGACTGCTCGGTTTCGTCGTAGCCCTCGCGGCTTCTGTCGACTCCCACTCGATGAATGCCTCATCCGATTCCCCCAGTTGTCGATGCTTCCCCGGCTCAATTGTGGCACAAGACCCACCATCACCGCGACTCTGACTCGGCCTCGACCGCCACGAGTTCGCCCTCGGGGCCGGTTTCGTCCGACAATCGGCGGATGGGCCGCCCACTCCCCCTCCTCACCGACCTGAACCGATTCTTCTGGACATCGGGCGCCGACGGACAGCTTCGATTCCTGCGTTGTTCGACATGCCGGAGCTGGGCGCACCCCCCGCAGCCGGTCTGCCGGAGCTGCGGCTCGACCGAGCTTGCTCCTGAGACCGTTTCGGGCCGTGCCCGTGTGCTCGGGTGGACAGTCAACCATCAGCCGTGGCACCCGGCCTTCGCTCCGCCCTACGTGATTGCCGTCGTCGGCCTCGTCGAAGACGACGGAGTTCGCCTCACCACCAACCTCATCGATGTGGAAGCCGACGCCATCGGCATCGGCATGGAGGTGGAGGTCGTGTTCGAGCAGGACGACGATGTCTGGCTGCCGCTGTTTCGCCCGGTTGGCGCCGCCCAAGCGGGAGCTACAGCATCATGAGCAGCAACTTCGAGCACGACGTCGTGATCTCCGGCGTGGGCAAGTCCGCCGTCGGACGTCGCGTCGATCGGCATCCGCTTGCCCTCGTCCGCGACGCGGTCGACGCAGCCCTGGCCGATGCCGGCCTGACGATCGCCGACATCGACGGCCTGTCGACGGCGCCCGGGCCGATGGCCGGCCCACCGATGGGCTACTCGGTCGGCGGAATCGAGGTGCTCTCCGAGCTCCTCGGGCTTCAGCCGACCTGGTTCACGGCGTCGCCCGAGACGATGGGGCACGCCGGCCCGGTCATCGATGGCGCTCTGGCCGTGTCGGGCGGGCTCAGCCGTCATGTCCTTTCGATCCGAGCACAGTGGGAGGGCTCGCACCGCAAGCTCATGACTGAGGGGGCCCTGCCCGTGCCCGGCGGGGCCGGTCGGGTCACCGGCCGCGGGGAGTGGCAGTCGCCGTTCGGTGCGATGTCGCCCGCGAACTGGATCGCCATGCAGGCGACCAACCACATGGCCACCTTCGGGACCACACGCGAACAGCTGGGAGCGATCGCGCTCAACGCCCGCGCCAACGCGAACCGCAAC
>CALKOE010000002.1 GCA_938091985.1 uncultured Acidimicrobiales bacterium
CCGAGTAGTCGTCGAGGCCGCCTGGTTCAGCGGACTCGCCGAGCGCGAACGAGAACTGCGCCGCTCGCGTGGTGTCCATGAAGGCGAGACTTGGGTTGGCCGGGAGCGCGCCGTCGGCGTCGTGGTCGATGTAGAGACGCCAGCGGCAGTGATGGCCGGTGAACTCGTCGGGCCGGGGCGGGCGGTAGATCGGCTCACATCGAGCCTTCGGGTTCGTGGCCCCGAACGTGGCGTCGAACGTGTGGTCTTCCATGTCGTGACACATGAGCTGCACCGTGCCCGTGTCGTTGCCGGTGAGGCGACGCAGGTGATCGTGGGGCCCGCAGAACTCGGTCCAGAAGATTCCCTCGTCGTCGGAAAGCACCTCGAAGCGGAAGTCGAGATAGTGGTCGGGCCCGCCGATGTCGAGCTGTATCCCCTTGAAGATGGACGCGACGGTCTCGCCGCCGCCGCCGACGTTGGCCAGGTTGCGACGCGTGTAGATCGGACTTGCGCCCATCCACTCCCCGTCGGCCATCGTCACGGTGCCCTGCTCGCCGCCGACGACCGCGATGTGCGGCATCCACGCTCGGTCGTGAAACATCGAGAGCATCTGGTATTCCCGACAAAGCCGTGCCAGCGCCGCTCGGGAAAGCGACGCGTGCGTCCAAGTCGGGTCGAAGGGTCCGGAGTAGTTGTCGACAACGGTCATCGCCGAGAACTTAGCGGCGCCGATCCGCTTCGGAGAAAGCTCGTGATAGGGAAGACGCCATGGAGCACTGGGAACTCGAAGCTCGTGAGCAGATCCGCGACCTCGTGGCGCGCTACAACGCCAACGGCGATGCCGGCCGCTTTGCATCGATGTTGGAACTCTTCACCCCCGAGGCCGTGATGCACATTCCGTCGGGGTCGCACCACGGGCGCGACGCGATCGAAGCCATGTTCACCAATGCCGCCTCGAAGACAGGCGGCGGCGACACCGCGCTCGCGAAGTTCATCCGTCACTTCACCTCCACGCTGCAGATCGATGTCGACTCCGCCGACACCGCGACGAGCCGCTGCTACTACCAGGTCCTCACCGACCAGGGTCTCGACCACTGGGGTCGCTACATCGACCGTTACCGCTGCGTCGACGGACGTTGGCTCTTCGCTGAGCGCAAGGTGACCACCGATGGTGTCGTGCCCGGCGGCTGGGGCGATCAGGCTTCGTCGTAGCGGTTCGACGCCACGCCGAACACGAGCTCGGCAGGGTCGGTTTCGGGGCCGACATCGGGATTGTCGACGAGTACTTCGCACTCCATCTGATCAGGGTCGCGGAAGAACAAAGAGAGCTTGCGGCCGAAGACGGTGACGATCTCGTCGGCGGCACCGTGAGCGATCAGGCGAAGGCGGATCTCGTCGAAGCTCGCCAGATCGGCCGCCTGGAGCGCGATGTGATCGAGGCGCCCTCGACCGAACATCGGAGTCTGTTTGTCGGCTTCGTTGTTGTCGTCGATCTCGAAGACGTTGAGCTCGGTCGCCGAACCGAGGTTGAGAATGACCATGCGGGGTCCACCGGGAAACTCCGGTCCGTCGCGCTCGACCGTCGCTTCGAACACGTCGGTGTAGAAGGCGATCAGTCGGTCGGCGTCGTTGGTGATGGTTGCTACGTGATCGAGGCCGCTGGTGAGCATGGAGGCAGTGTAGAGACGGCGCTAGGTTCGAGCGATGCCGGAAATCGACGTGCCCTCGCTGCTGCGGCCCCAACGCTCGGTCACCGGAATGTCGGCGGTCCTGTTGCCCCACACTGCGGCCGGCGACATTGACTGGTCGGCGACTGAAGCCCACATCGCTCGCACCCACGATGCCGGACTCGTGCCCGGGGTCAACATGGACACTGGCTACGTCCAGCTGCTCGATGCCGAGACCAAGATTCGTGTGCTCGACCTTGCGCAGAAGGTGACCGGCGGCAACTTCGCGGCCGGCGCCTTTGTGGCGGACCGCGCCGGTGATTCGGTCGACGTCGAGGCATACGTTTCGGCCGCGACCGACATTGCGTCGCGCGGCGGTATCCCGGTGATCTTCCCGAGTCACGGGCTCAATGCCGGGACCGAAGGCGAATGGATCGAGGCACTCGCCGCCATCGGCAGTGAGCTCGATCAATTTCTCGGATTCGAGCTGGGCCCGATGTTCGTGCCCTACGGCCGGATCTTCTCGCTCGAGACCTATCGAGCACTGTTGGACATCCCACAGTGCGTCGGAGCCAAACACTCGTCGCTCAGTCGAGAACTCGAGTGGCAACGCATTGCTCTCAGGGATGAGGTTCGGCCTGACTTCAAGGTGCTCACCGGCAACGATCTCGGGATCGACATGGTCATGTACGGCTCCGACTATCTGCTCGGCCTGTCGACGTTTGCGCCGGAGCTGTTCGCCGAACGTGATCGGATGTGGCTCGTGGGCGATCCGGGCTTCTATGAGCTCAACGACATGCTCCAGTACCTCGGACACTTTACGTTCCGCCCTCCCGTGCCGGGCTATCGCCACAATGCTGCAACCTTTCTCGAGCTCCGCGGGTGGGCTGAGTCCGACAACGTGCCGGCGGGCGCGCCCCGCCGACCGGAAGCAGACAGAGCCGTGCTGCGAGACATCGGCGAACGATTGGGAGTCCTCTGATGCCGCGCTACACCCAGGTCAAGAACCTCTCCGATCCCGGCGCGTTCCGCGAGCATCTTGCGGCGCTCGGCGTCGAGATCCCGTTCGAGGACACCATCGATCCGGCAGGAGTGTTGGCCGCACCGATGACCATCACCGATGGGGTCATCGGCACGAAGTTCGCGCCGAACCGGTGGGCGGTCCTTCCCATGGAGGGGTGGGACGGTGAGGCCGACGGTCGGCCGTCGGACCTCGTGCGCCGGCGCTGGGGGCGCTTCGCGAGCAGCGGGGCCGGCCTTGTCTGGGGCGAAGCAACCGCGGTGCGCGCCGACGGGAAGGCCAATCCGAATCAGTTGGTGCTCGACGAAACCACTGTCGACGACATCGCGTCGCTGCGAGAGATGCTCGACCCTCGCCAGGTGTCGGTGCTGCAACTGACCCACTCCGGGCGCTACGCCCGGCCGAGCGCCGAGGGGCACGCGCCCCGCACGCTGTATCGGCACCCGCTTCTCGATGCCCGCGTCGGCGCCGGCGACAAGGAGATCCTCACCGACGACGAGATCGACGAGTTGGTCGAACAGTTCGTCGACCGAGCAGCACTCGCTCAGCAGGCGGGCTTCGACTTTGTCGACGTGAAGGCCTGCCACGGTTACTTGGGCCACGAGTTCCTCAGCGCGCACACCCGCCCAGGACGGTACGGCGGCGACCTCGTCGGCCGTACCCAGTTCGTTCGCTCGGTGGTGGAAGGAATCCGCGAGAAGGTGCCGTCGATCGGTATCGCCATCAGGCTGTCGTTCTTCGATCTCGTGCCCCACGTGGCGGGCGAGGGCGGCGTGGGCGTACCCGAGATCGACGGTGACTATGACTACGCGTTCGGTGGCGACGGCACGGGCCACGGCTACGACCTCCGCGAGACCCATGCGCTGCTCGACGTGCTCCAGATGTTGGGTGTCGGTCTCGTCTGCGCGACCGCGGGCAGCCCCTACTACGTCCCTCATGCCCAACGGCCCGCCTACTTCCCGCCGTCCGACGGCTACCAGCCGCCGGAGGACCCGCTCGTCGGTGTGGCTCGCCTGATCGCGGCCACAGCAGAGGTCACCAACCACCACCCGGAGATGCGCATCGTCGGTGCTGGCCTGTCCTACCTCCAGGAATGGCTCCCCAACGTGGGCCAGGCGATGGTGGCCGCCGGTGCGTGTGACTCCATCGGCCTCGGTCGGATGGTTCTCTCATACCCGCACATGCCGGCCGACGTGATGGCTGGTCGCGAGCTCGAACGACGGCTGCTCTGTCGCACGTTCTCCGACTGCACCACTGCGCCGCGCAGCGGTCTGATCTCGGGCTGCTATCCACTCGACGACTTCTACAAAGAGCGTGAAGAACGAGTGCAGCTCGCGGCCTACAAGAAGGAAGCCAAAGCGCGTCTGCGCTAGACGGCTACATCCAGCTCTCGTCACTCAGGCCGAGGTCGGGCCACGGACCCGACGCGATCGGCTGACAGTTGCCCCACCCCTCGGCATCTCCGACCGGGTCGATCACCCGGACGGTCGTGTCTCGGATCTGGTGGAGTCGTCGCGCCTGCTCAGGGGTGCTGCAGTCGGCAATGTGCTCACCGTCGACATGATCGACGCCGCGCCACTCACCATGGTGGTGGCCGTCGAGCCCGAAGTAGAGACCAGCGCCGAGCTGCACGCCGGTGTCGCCCATCACCTCGATAGTGAGCGGTCGTTCGGATCCGTCGGCCATGCGGCAGTCGAGCGTGCCGCCGAGCAGCCGACGGTTGTCGGGATCGAATCGGAGGTGCGGGACGATGTCGACGATCTGATCGCTCGACCCATCGGGATGCTCGACTTGAGCTGTCACCATCTTCTGTCCGTGATCGCCCACGGCATGCCATGTGTAGTGAAGGTGCAACGCGAAGTGGGAACCGTCGGAGCGCTGCATGAGTACCGGGCACCAGATCATCTGGAACCCGACACCGGCCGGGATGCCGGCGCCCGGCTGCACGTCGGTGGGCGGGGTGCCGACGTCGTAGCGCACGCCCCATGAGTGGTCGCGCGTGCTCACCCACGAGTCGTGCGACATCTCGGTTCGCACACCTTCGACCTCGATCCAGCCCGACGAGACGCCGGTCTGGTGGTAGCGCACGAGGTCGGTGGCGGTTCGGTACTGGCGACGGTGAAAGGACCGCTCCTCTTCGAAGGGCGGCACGACTGCCTCGAAGGTCCAGTCGAACGCGATCGGCTGTGTGTCATTGGCATCGAGCCGAAAGCGGACGGTCTTGAGGGGCTCGACGACCTCGTAGCTGATCGGGCCGATCGTCGTGGTGGTGGGGTTGGGTTCGAGTTGCCGACTGGCGCGCACCGTGAACTGTTCGACGCCGCGGCTCACTGCCGCGTAGCCATCCATCACGTTTCGATTCGTGTACTTGCCCAGTCCGAACCCGATCTGGAGGCCGCCGTCACGGGCCATCGCCATGGCGCAGACCTTCTCGGTCCACGAAGGGTCGCTCGAGCCGACTTGTGCGAACGTCTCGGCAATCTGGTGGGTGAACCCTTCGTCCTCAGCGAGGATCGGGCCAATCGGATTCGTCACTTCGCCCACCAGCTTCCATCGAGCATCTGTTCGATCGTTGCCCGGTGCGGGATGACCTCGTCGACGTCGTCGGGCCACTCGCCTTCACCGAAGTGCACCGACCGCTCGCGGACCCGCACCATGACCAGCGCATGGCGAAGGGCTGCGTAGACCTCGAACCACTCGAAGTTCTGCACCGTCCGCCCCGAGCGAGCTTCGTAGGTCGCGATCACGTGGTCTCGGCGCAAGAAGTCGGGCATACCTGGGATCTCGAGCACGTCAGCGATCTGTTGGAAGAACGTGTGCAGGAACATCATCCACGCCAGGTCCATTTCCTGCGGCGCGAGCGCGGCCATTTCCCAGTCGAACGCGGCTACGGGCGCGAACCCATCGGGCTCGTACATGACGTTGCCGATCCGGCTGTCGCCCCAGCTGATGACGGTGGTTCCCTCGTCGGTCGGCCAGTTGGCGTCGAGCCACGCGAAGGTGCGCTCGACGATCGGGTGCGTTCGGTCGTTGCGGATCCATTCGTAGTAGGCCCGTTGATTGTTGACGTGGCGGGCGAGGGGGGTGTCGCCCGGAGCAGGGGTGTCGAGGAAGTCGACGTCGAGATCGTCGATGGGGATGCCGTGGAGCTCGGCCAGGATCCCCACGGTGTGGTCCTGGAGTTCCCGTTGCTGCTCGGGTGATGCCTCGATGAGCCACCCGTCCATGAGGTACGGAGGAATGTCGGCCGGCACCCGCCCCGAGACGCGATCCATGACGAAGAACGGCTTGCCGAGCGGGCCCGGGTCGGACTCGTACCACCGGGTAGTGGGCACCGGCACCGAGCTGTTCGCGCCGACCAGATCCATCACGTCGTACTGGAGCTTCAGATCATAGGTCGGAAAGATCGGCACGTCGGCGTCGTCGGGCTCCACCCGGGCAACAAGCGCGTGGGTGTGTCGTACGCCGGCCTCGGTCCATGTGGCGTCGAAGAGCAGGGTCTCGCTCGACATCCCACTGCCGCCAGGGCTGGTGATGTCGCTCACCTCGACGTCGGCATCGGGACCCAGCCGGGAGCTGAGCCAAGTGGTCATGAGGGTTCGCAGCTCGCCGCGGTCGCGGCTCGAACGGGTCGGGATGTCGACGGCATCGATGTCGTCGGGCAGGGGCTCAGACATGGCTGCGAAACTACCTTGGTCGCCCGGTGACCATGAAACGCCCGGCTGCGTGGGTTGAGCGTTGCTCGCCTACCATCATTGCCCGATGGACTTGCGCTACACGGAGGAAGAAGAGCACTTCCGAGACGAACTTCGGTCGTGGCTCTCCAGTGTCCTCCCCGACGTTCCGCCCCTCCCCGCGGACCACACCGATCTTTCGGCACGACGTGCCTTCGACACCGCGTGGCAGCGCCAGCTGCATGACGCGGGCTACGCCGGAATTCATTGGCCCGCCGAGTTCGGTGGTCGTGGCAGCACCCCGACCGAACACTTGATCTTTCTGGAAGAGACCGAACGGGCCGGAGCGCCGTATGTCGGTGTGAACTTCGTCGGCCAGCTCCACGCCGGACCGACGCTCATTGCCGAAGCGACCGAGGAGCAGCGGAGCACGCACCTCGAACCGATCCTGTCGGGCGAGGATGTGTGGTGTCAGGGGTTCTCCGAACCGGGATCAGGCTCCGACCTTGCGTCTCTTTCCACGCGAGCGATCGACGACGGCGACGACTATGTGGTCACGGGCCAGAAGATCTGGACGTCGTTCGCCCAGGTGGCTGACTACTGCGAACTCCTTGTCCGCACCGATCCTGAGGCGCCGAAGCACAAGGGCATCACCTGGGTGATCATGCCGATGGATCTCCCCGGAATCGAGATCCGTCCGATCGACACCGCACTCGGCTCCGGTGAGTTCGCCGAGATGTTTCTCGACGAGGTTCGAATTCCGAAGATCAACCGCGTCGGTCTCGAGAACGATGGCTGGCGGGTCACCAACGTCACCTTCTCATTCGAACGCGGCACCGCGTTCATCAGCGAGGTCATCTCTTCGCAGCGCCTCCTGGCCGATCTCGCGGCAGTTGCGCAGAAGGTCACGCGGCGCTCGGGCACCGCATGGGACGACATGGGGATCCGACGCGAGCTCGGCCAACTCGACGCCGAACTCGATGCGCTCTGGTCGCTCACGAAGCGAAACGTGAGCCAAGCCCAGCGCACCGGTGCCGTTGGTCCGGGCGGATCGGTGTTCAAGCTGGCCTACGCCGACGTGCGCAAACGCATGGCCGACGTCGCCGAACAGGTGCTCGGCCGCGCGGGCCTCGCAATCGGGGATTCCCTCGACCTCAGCGACCTCGACCACGTTGGCGAGCGGCTCTACACACTCACGCTGACGATCGCAGCCGGCACCTCGGAGATCCAGCGAAACATCGTTGGCGAACGACTGCTCGGGCTGCCGAGAGGAGATCGCTGACATGGACTTCGAACTCTCTGAGGACCAAGTGGCGCTCGCCGAAGGCATCGCATCGCTCTGCGAGGGCCGGTTCGACATCGAGGCCGTGCGCGCGGTGGAAGACAACGGACTCGACCGTGGTCGGTGGGCAGAGCTCGCCGAGACTGGCGTGTTCGTGTTGTGTCTCCCGGAGGCCGACGGCGGCGTAGGTCTCGGCTGGGCAGAGGCCTCGGTCGTGTTCGAGCAGCTGGGGCGGTCGCTGGTGCCGGGCCCTCTCGTCGCGACAACCCTCGCCGCCGGGCGTGTCGACGGAGCTGGTGACGGGTCGGTCGTCGTTGCCTCGGTCGAACGAGCCGATGGTCCGCTCAATGTCGAACATGTCGCGTGGGCTGATGTCGTCGTCATCAGTGACGACGACGGTCTATGGCAGGTTCCTGCGTCTGAGCTCTCGGGTGTCGACGCGGCCCAGCCGCTCGACCCGCTCACCCCGGTCCGGCGCATCGACGCGCTGCCCCAGGGCGAGCAGATCGGCGACTCTGTGGCAGCAGGGGATTGGCGCCTCCGCGGCTCCCTGCTCACCGCAGCGCT
>CALKOE010000003.1 GCA_938091985.1 uncultured Acidimicrobiales bacterium
GCCGTGTCGTGGGTCTGCTTCTTCACGATGAACTCGAGCGGCAGCTTCTCGCCGCGTGAGCGATCACGGGCCCAGTGCGTGAGCAACCAAGTGGGCTGTGAGGCGTCACAGATCACGCCACAGTGCGCGCCACCGTCCGAGAGGCCGATCACGCCGGCGGGGTGGGTGAGCATCTCGCGGAGCGCGTCGCCGTTGCCGTCGGCGTAGTTGAGGAATGGGAAGAGCAACAAGGCCCGACCCTCGTCCTCCAACAACATGTCGTAGAGGAGGTCGTCGACTTCGCGACCCATCCCCTCGGCGATCGCCTTGATCGTGCGCTCCGGGCCGGGCTCGTAGTCAGGCGGATCGCCGAGCACGTAGATCCGGTGCATCGAACCCAGGATGAACTGGGAGAAGGGATTGTCGGTGTCTGGCTGCTCCGACAGGATCGCCGCACGACGCTCGGGTCTGCTGAGCTCTGCGACGAGTTGGTCGAGTGGGAGATCGGCGATCTCGTCCCAGCTCGGGCGCTGACGCCACGGGCTGAGTCCCTCGAGCCCAAGGAGGATGCCATTGAGCCGGCCGGCGACTTGTGGGTGAATCGATGCGCCGTCGGCGGCGGCCTCGGCCGACCGATCCATGAGCTCCTTCCACAGCTGGGGCTCGTCGTTGATCTGCACCAGGACGAAGGAAACGGGCACGCCGGTGTCCTTCGAGATCTTGACCATCCAGTCAACTTCCTTGTGGGGAGCGACGGTGTCTTCGCCAGCGGACCCCATGGGTGCGAGCTCCAGCAGACCGTGGCCTGCGTCGGCACATCCGCGGGCCAAACCGTAGAGCTCGTCTTCTGCCGCGAACGTGCCCGGCACGGGCTCGCCGTCCATCGCGGTGTGGGCCAGCGTCCGCGAGGTCGAAACGCCGAGGGCCCCGGCTTCGACGGCCTCGCGCACGATGCGGCGCATCTCTTCGATCTCGGGCTCGGTGGCCGGTTCGTTCTTCGCGCCGCGGTCGCCCATCACGTAGGCCCGAATCGCTCCATGGGCGACGAGGCAGCCGACGTCCATGCCCCACTCGCGGCCGGCGAGGTTGTCGAGGTATTCCGGGAAGGTCTCCCAGGTCCAGTCGATGCCCTCGCTCAGCGCGGCTCCGGGAATGTCCTCCACACCTTCCATCAGCTGGATCAACCAGTCTTCGCTGCCCGGGCGGACCGGGGCGAAACCGACGCCGCAGTTGCCGGTGACGATGGTGGTCACGCCATGGCTGGCGGACGGCTCGAGCACCTGATCCCAGGTGACCTGACCGTCGTAGTGGGTGTGGACGTCGACGAAGCCCGGGATCACGATGCAGCCCTCGGCGTCGATCTCTTCCTCGGCCGATCCTTCGAGTGCCGGCCCGACCGCGACGATGTTGCCGTCGCGCACGGCCACGTCGCCAGCGAATCTGTCGGCGCCGGTTCCGTCCACCACCGTTCCGTTGCGAATGATGAGGTCGAAGTCAGCCATTGGGAGAGCCTAGAACGCGGCGTGCCTCCGATTCGAACCGACTCAGCGCGGCAGGATCTCCGTGGCGGGAATCCGCTCATCGAACGTGCCTTCGCACAACGTCGGATCGCCCGACTCCACGCCCAGCATGAACCAAGCCTGGCGCTGCTCAGCCGAACCGTGGGTCCAGTTGTGCGGCGTCACCTGCTGACCGGCCGACTCCTGGATGCGGTCGTCGCCGACAACCTCGGCGGCACGTATGCCCTCGGCGATGTCGCCCACCTCGAGCGTCACATCGGCGCTCGAACCTCGCCTGCTCGCAACGTTGGCCCAGGTTCCGGCAAGACAGTCGGCTTGCAGCTCGAGGCGGATGGTCAGTCCGTTGACCTCTTGCTGGCTGCTCGCCGCTGCCTGGGCGCTGCGCACCTCGCCGGACACGCCGGTGACGGTTTGGACGTGATGGGCGACCTCGTGGGCAACAACATACGCCTGGGCGAAGTCGCCGCCGGCGCCGAACTGGGGGCCGGCGAGCACGTCGAAGAACGCGTCGTCGAGATAGACGTGCTCATCGGCCGGGCAGTAGAAGGGTCCGCTTGCCGAAGTCGCGTTGCCGCAACCATCGGTGCTCACGGTGTCGAGGAACAACACCATCGTCGCCCGGCGGTACCCGGGCAGGGCACGCTCCCAGTAGTCCTGCACATCGGTGAACACCGCAGCGAGTTCGAAGTTCTCCTCTGCGACCTCGCCGGAGTCAGTCGTCGCGCCGCTGTCGAGGCCCGTCCCGAGGCCAGTGGACAGTCCCCCACCATCGCCACCACCGAGCAGCGAGATGACGACCACCACGATGATCCCGAGAATGCCGGCGCCGCCGACACCCGCGCCGGCCTTGCCGCCGCGGCTGCTGGGCATCGGGAAGGGCAACCCGGCACCGCGGCCCCCGGCCGCTCGTCCTCGATACTCCACATCGCGCACACGAGCGCCGCGCCGAACCTTGACCATCTCCGCCTCCTGAGGGAAAACCCGCCAGCTCGGTCTATCGGAGCATGCCCACAAACGCGGACAGGTCCCGATCGAGTCGAGCAGCAGTCGAACGGTAGACGTCCAAGCTCTCCCCTGCGGGGTCGGCGACCTGCTCATCGGCGCGAC
>CALKOE010000004.1 GCA_938091985.1 uncultured Acidimicrobiales bacterium
GATCATGGTGCACTCACTGCCACGCGCCGGCGGCGAGCCGCGGCGACCAACCGGAGGGGAGAGGTCGCAGCGACTCGCCGGGCGGAGCGAACCGTGGCGGAAGGGTTCACTCGGGTTGACCTACGCCGGGGGGAGCAGGACGCTGTCGATGACGTGGACGATGCCGTTGGAGGCTTCGACGTCGGCGGCGACCACGGTGGCGGTGCCGTTGATGACGACGGAGCCGTCGACGACGGTGATGTCGATTTCGGCGCCGTTGACGGTTTCGGCGGACTGGCCGTCGAGGCTGATGGCGGTGGCGGCGTCGACTTCACCGGCGATCACGTGGTACGTGAGGATGGCGGCGAGGTCGTCGCTGGCGAGAAGCTCTTCGGCGGTGAGTCCGAGGTCTGCCAGCGCAGCAGCGAAGGCGTCGTCGGTGGGTGCGAAGACCGTGAACGGGCCTTCACCGGAGAGCGTGTCGACCAGGCCGGCGGCCTGAACTGCAGCGACGAGGGTGGTGAAGTCGTTGGCGACAGCGACATCGACGATGGTGCCGGGACCGGCCTCGTCGTCCGTCATGTCGTCATCGGATGACGCTTCGGTGGTGGTTGTGGTGGTGGCGTCTTCGTCGTCGTCGCCACACGCTGCGGCGAGCAGGGTGAAGGCGAGGAGAGCGGCGAGGAGGCGCAGGAGGCGCTTGGACATTTTCTGGTTCCTTCCAGGGGGTGTTGTACAACCCCCGCTACGGATCCAGTTCGTTCCTCGGATGCAGGTTTTGGGAAAAGCCTGAGATCAGTTCTTCGCTCGGAGCAGTTCGGCCACACGGAAGGCGAGATCCACCGACTGCCGGCCGTTGAGGCGCGGGTCACACATGGTCTCGTAGGCCTCAGACAGATCGCCGTCGACGAGGCCGTCGCTTCCGCCGAGACACTCCGTCACGGCGTCGCCAGTGAGCTCTACGTGGACGCCCCCGGGCCAGGTGCCCTCTTGCTCATGTGCGGCGAAGAAGCCGCTGATCTCCTTGAGCACGTCGTCGAAGTGGCGGGTCTTGTGGCCGCCTTCTGCGGTGTAGGTGTTGCCGTGCATGGGATCGCACGCCCACACGACCGGGTGTCCGGAGTCGCGCACGGCGGCCAACAACGGCGGGAGACCCTCGGTGACCTTGTCGGCGCCCTGGCGCACGATCAACGACAGGCGGCCCGGGATCTTCTCGGGATTGAGGGCCTCGCAGAGTGCGAGTACCTCATCGGTTGTCGCAGTCGGGCCGATCTTGCAGCCGAGCGGATTGTTGACGCCGCGGAGGAACTCGACATGGGCGCCGTCGAGCTGGCGGGTGCGTTCGCCGATCCACAGCATGTGCGCCGAACAGTCGTACCAATCACCGGTGAGGGAGTCTTGGCGCGTGAGCGCTTCTTCGTAGTTGAGCAGGAGCGCCTCGTGAGAGGTGTAGAAGTCGACTTCGTGCAGCGCCG
The DNA here is from genome assembly GCA_938091985.1 of uncultured Acidimicrobiales bacterium. Lineage (GTDB taxonomy): Bacteria > Actinomycetota > Acidimicrobiia > Acidimicrobiales > Aldehydirespiratoraceae > JAJRXC01. The sequence continues at coordinate 1,455 of CALKOE010000004.1, forward strand.
GCACCGTGGAGCCGTTGACGCCGCAGGCGTTCATGAACTTCAGGGCGCGGTCGATCTCGTCGGCCATCTGGGTGTAGCGCTCGCCAGCGGGGGACGACGCAACGAACTCGCGGTTCCAGTTCGACACCTGGGTGAGGTCTGCGTAGCCGCCACGGGTGAAGGCCCGGAGGAGATTGAGGGTCGAAGCCGCCCGGTAGTACGCGGCGAGCAACCGCTGCGGGTCGGGGCGGCGCTCAGCTTCGGAGAAGCCAATGTCGTTCACGATCTGACCGAGGAACGACGGGAGCTCTTCGTCGCCCTTTGTTTCTGTGGGGCTCGAGCGAGGCTTCGCGAACTGGCCGGCGATGCGCCCGACCTTCACAAGAGGGGTACCGCCGGAGTAGGTCAGGACGATTGCCATCTGCAGAACGACGCGGAGTCGGTCACGGATCGAATCGGCGGAACTCTCGAACGATTCAGCACAGTCGCCGGCCTGAAGAAGGAATGCTTCGCCGTTGGCGACGCTGCCGAGTTGGGAGGTCAGGTTGCGCGCTTCGCCCGCAAAGACGAGCGGTGGTTGATTCGAAAGCGTCTTCAGCGCCTGGTCGAGTTCGCCGTCATCTGGCCATACCGGCTGGTGTTTGGCTTCGAACGAATGCCAGCTACTGGGACTCCACGGGGTGCTCACCTGACAAGTCTGCTGGGCGGACCCCCTTCGTTCCAACCAATTAGCCCGCGAACCTGTGGAAAACGGCCGAAGCCCCCGCCCGGAGGCGGAGGCTTCGGATCAGCGTTCTCTAAGAGAAGGTGGAATCAGGCGGCGTCGACGGTGTCGGCGATGCTCGCTGCGTGCTCGCGCACAGAGCTGATTGCCCGCTTGACGAGACGACGAGCAGCTTCGGCGGTGACGCCGAGATCTTCGCCGACCTCACGGTAGGAGCGCTTGCGTCCGTCGCCGAGACCGAACCGCTGCTCGACGGCGTACTTCGCACGCTCGTCGAGGATGTCGAGAAGGCCGGTGACCATCTCTTCTTCGGCCTTCGCCATGACCTCGACCTCTGGGCCGGGGTTGGAGTCGGGGAGAAGGTCGACGAGCTCGTTGGAGTCGTCGTCGCCGATGGTGCGGTCGAGGCTGGTGGGGGTGGTCAGCCGGTGGAGACGAGCGTGCTCATCGTCCAGCTCGTCGCCGTCGCCGGACACGGCACGAAGGGCCGCACGAAGCGAAGCGGAACGATCGCCGGGGAGGCGGACCAGGGAGGCCTTCTGATCGAGGGCACGGCCGATGGCCTGGCGGATCCAAAAGGTGGCGTAGGTGGAGAACTTGAAGCCCTTGCGCCAGTCGAACTTGTCGACGGCGTGCTCGAGGCCGAGATTGCCCTCCTGGATGAGGTCGAGCAGCTCCATCGACGGGGGGAGCGGGTAGCGGCGGGCGACGCTCACGA
>CALKOE010000005.1 GCA_938091985.1 uncultured Acidimicrobiales bacterium
CGAAGCTGCCGTGCGAGAGGTGCGACTCCTCCGAGCCGACGGCTCGACGTTGCGAGTGCGCGAGGTCGTCCGGTCAGTCGTGGTCGGCGAACGTCGTTACCTACGCGGCGTGATCCTCGACATCGCGGAGGAGACTGCCGCTCGTGAAGAGGTCGACCGGCTCGCCGCGGTGGTCGCCAACCAGGCTGAACCGCTGCTGGTGGTCGCGCCCCGCGGTGCGCCTGGTTCGCCGCCGACCGTGCTGCAGGTGAACCCGGCCTTCGCGAGGCTTGCCGGTGTCGACGCGTCGAGTGCAGCGGGCCGCGAGCTCGCGGATCTGGCGCCCTGGCTCCCTGCTTCGGTCCGCGCTGACTTGGATGACGTCCACGCGTCGGGTCGTGTTGCCGACCGCGACGACGTGGAGATCGCCACTCCGCTCGGATTGCGCAGCTTCGACTACGAGATGGTGGTGCTCCCCGACGAGGCCGTCGGTGTCCAGTTCACCGATGTGACCGATCGAAAGCACGCAACCGAACTCATCCGTCATCAGGCGTTCCATGACCCGCTGACGGCCCTGCCGAATCGCACCCTGCTGTTCGATCGACTGACACGGGCACTCGCAGCCTTGCATCGCGATGGCACCAACGTCGGCCTGCTTCTCTTGGATCTCAACCAGTTCAAGGAGATCAACGACACCCTGGGTCACGGCTACGGCGATGAACTCCTCACCACCATCGGTGTCCGCCTCAGCGACATGATGCGCGAGGTCGACACCGTCGCCCGCCTGGGTGGCGACGAATTCGCGATCGTGGTCGGTGGCGCAACCGAAGGCGATCTCCTCGAGATCTCCCAGCGCGTCGCAGAAGCGATCAAGCAGCCGGTGAAGCTCGGCGGCATCGAGGTGGAGATCACTGCTTCGGTCGGAGGCGCTGTCGCGCCGACGCACGGGTCTGACGCCCACGTGCTCCTGCAACGGGCCGATATCGCGATGTATGACGCCAAGCGCTCCGGCGTGCCGTACCGGCTCTACGTGCGTGACGACGACCGGCACTCCCTCGACCGGCTCACCCTCATGGGTGAGCTGCGCCATCTGCTCGACGATGGCTTGCGGGTGTGGTTCCAGCCGAAGGTGGATCTGCGAACCGGCAATGTCCGGGAGATGGAGGCACTTGCTCGATGGCAGCACCACCGTCTCGGCCTGCTCGGGCCGTCGCAGTTCATCGAACTGTGTGAGGTCTCCGGCCTGGTCTCCGACCTCACCTACGCCGTCCTCGATCGAGCGCTCGAGACCATCAAGGACTGGCCCGGCCAGCGAGTGGCCGTCAACGTGCCGGTCCGCAATCTCTACGACCGGAACCTTCCCGATGAGGTGGCCGCCCGTCTTGCGGCTGCGGGAGTCTCGGCCGACCGATTGATCCTCGAGATCACCGAGCGCGAGATCATGGAAGACCACCGTGCGATCGTCGACGTGCTCGAGGCGCTGCACGCGCAGGGTGTACGGATTTCGATCGACGACTTCGGGACGGGGTTCTCGTCGCTGACCCATCTCCGCAAGCTGCCCATTCACGAGATCAAGATCGATCAGTCCTTCATCTCGGGAATGCTCGACCAGGAGAACGACTACATCATCGCCCGCTCGATCATCGATCTCGCCCACAACCTGGGCCATCAGGTGGTCGCCGAAGGGGTAGAGGACACCGCCACGCTCGAACTCCTCCGCGGGCTGGGTTGCGACATTGCGCAGGGCTTTCTTTTCGCCCGACCTGGTCCGGCCGAGCGCATTCGGCGTCAGATCGAGAGCGGCCCCGCCCTGGATCCTGCTGGTCTCCTGGCCTGGAACGCCCTGGACTGACAGCCAGCAACCCGGCGAGCCATAGACTCTGCCGCTGATGGGCGCCGCCACCAACGTGACTGAGGCCTCGGACGAGGGCCGCGTCCGGGGACTGGACGGCCTGCGCGCCATCGCGGCCTTCGCGATCGTCTTTCACCATGTCGGCTTCCAGTCGGCGGCGACCTACCGACACGCCACCTGGGGTGGCTATCTCGGCCGTCTCGACATCGGCGTGCCCGTCTTCTTCGCTTTGTCGGGCTTTCTCCTGTTTCGACCGATCGCTGCGTCGGTCATCGACGACACGCCGTTGCGGCCGGCGATCGAGCATCTCTGGCGTCGAGCCCTTCGGATCTATCCGGCCTTCTGGGTGGCACTCACCCTGATCGTCTTCCTCACGAGCGAGGCGTTTGCCGACATCACCGGCACCGTCACGACGTATCTGTTGGTGCACATCCACTGGCCGACGCACTCGATCGGTCCGATGCCGCAGGCCTGGAGCCTCGCAACGGAGATCAGCTTCTATCTCGCCCTGCCGTTGATGGCCCGCTTCTTGCGGCCGTGGCTGCGAGACCGCGAGCCGGCCGCGCGGCGCAACGGATTGCTCGTGTTCGTGGCGCTTTGCTACCTGCTGTCTGTGGCGTTTCGGATCGTGGTGCTCACGATGGACACCCGGTGGACGCCCTCGCAGGTCCTGTGGCTGCCGGGCACGCTCGACTACTTCGCCATCGGTATGGCGCTGGCGGTGGCCCGAGTGGGGTTCCCGGTCGGGGATTCTGTTCGATCGCGACTCGATCGACTGGCCGCTCCGGCGGGGGCGTGGTGGCTCTTCGGAGCGCTGCTCTTTCAGGTCGTGGCGCAACACATGGGGCTTGCCCTGGGTGTCGAGTCGGCGTCGTGGCCCCGAGAGATGGCGCGCCAGGTCGTCTACGGAGCGATCGGGTT
>CALKOE010000006.1 GCA_938091985.1 uncultured Acidimicrobiales bacterium
GCACTCTTCACGCCACAGCTCGTCATCGGACCGTTCGCTGGCGTGCTCGCCGACCGTTTGGAGCGGCGCCGTGTCGTCGTGGCCTGCTACTCGTCCGCGGCCGCAATCGCTGCCGCGCTCGCCGCGTTGACCGCGGTCTCCGACGCTCCCCCATTGATCTTCATCTATCTGCTGGCACTGGCCCTCGGCACCAGCTTCTCGTTCATCGGACCGTCTGCGGGCGCGCTTGTCGTCAACAGCGTCGACCCTGACGACGTCACCAGCGCCATCTCGATGCAGGCCGCGGTGCAGAACATGACGCGCGTGGCTGGCCCGATTCTCGCCGCGGGAATCATCGCATCGCAGCGGTTCCACATCGCCTTCGCAGCGTTCGCCGTGGCGACGGCCACGGCCGCGATCATGATGTCGCGGGTCGAGGTCAAGGCGCAGACCATCGTCCCCGACTCGCTTGGCGTCTTCGGACGCATGGCAGTGGGCTTTCGCCATGCTCGCGAGCGAAAGCCCGCCCTGCTCGCCATCGGAACCGTGGCGGTCGCCTCGGTCTTCGGTGTGGCCCACACCGCCCTCATCCCGTCCTTCACGAGCGAAGTGCTCGGTGAAGACGCTGGCCGCTTCGGTGTGATCGTGGCGGCGACAGGAATCGGCGCCATCGTGGGTGCCCTCACCGTCGGCTACAGCAAGCGCGAGCCGAGTCTGTCGCGGGGTGCTACGTCGTTGTTCATGTATGGCGTCTGCCTCACCGGGTTCGCGCTGTCGGAGACACTGCTGGTGGCGGTGATCTGGCAGGTCGCTCTCGGCTTCTTCTACTTCGGCACCATGACCACGATCCAGACCCTCGTGCAGCAAGTCGTGGCAGACGAGATGCGGGGACGAGTGATGTCGCTGTTCGGTATCGCGTGGGGCGGACTGGTCTGGGTCGGCACGTTGATCCTCGGTCTGGCCGCGGACCAACGTGGCCTCGACCTTGGCGAACGAACGACACTGCTCCTCACCGCAGCTCTCCTGATGGGTTACGGCGTGGTCATCGCTGTCGTGAGCCGCTCGATGCCGACCGGTTCGAGTTACCCCGACTGACTCGCATTCTCTAGGGTGCGGATATGGCTGCCTCGTCCTCACCACCGATGACCGACCCTCGACCGCTCGACATTCTCGACGGCGACTTCTACGTCGACGATCCCTACTCGCGCTACGCGTGGCTCCGGGAGAACTCACCGGTCCACTGGGACGACATCAACGAGATCTGGGTGATCACCCGCTACGACGACATCGTCGAGATCGAGAAGAACAAGCGGGTCTTCATCAACTCCGACAAGGAGAAGGGTGGCTACCGGCCCAACATCCCCGCCGACGAGTCGATCATCGGCAACGACGATCCACTCCACATGGCTCGTCGCAACCTCGTGAGCCGCAGGTTCACCCCGCGAGCCGTTCGCCGCTGGGAAGACCATGTGGTCGAGACCGTCGAGACATTGCTCGACGGCGCGCTCGCAAAGGGGCGGGCCGAGATCGTCAGCGAGCTTGCTGCCCCGCTCCCCGCCCAGATGATCGGGTTGCTGCTCGGCTTTCCCGATGAGATGTGGCCGAAGCTGCAGCACTGGTCCGAGACCACGATCGCACTCGGCGGCGGACCCCGCTATCACGACGAAGCCGGCGTCATTTCTGCGATGGACTTCGCCGTTGCCGCTGGGGAGCTCTACGAGGAGAAGAAGGGCTGCCCGGCCGACGACGTGATGTCGCACTGGATCGATGTCGAACGCGACGGCGGCGGCGAAGTGGGTGGTGCACCCTTCGGGCTCGATCAGATCATCTCCGATTGTCTCCTGCTGCTCGATGGCGGAGCCGAGACGACCCGCACTGTCCTTGCCCGCACACTGCTGGCGCTGGCTGACCATCCCGACGAGTGGGCCAAGCTCCAGGCCGGCGCCGACATGGAGGTTGCGGTCGAGGAATTCATCCGCTGGGTGACTCCGGTCCACAACTTCTGTCGAGTGGCCACCGAGGACTACGAGCTCCACGGCACCACGATCAAGAAGGGGCAGCAGGTGCTGCTTGCCTACGCGGGCGCCAACAGAGACCCTGCCCACTTCGAGAACCCCGAATCCTTCGACGTCACCCGCACTCCCAACCACCACATCTCGTTCGGTTTCGGCACGCACTTCTGCATGGGGGCCTCCCTCGCACGGCTCGAGATCCAGACGTTCTTCGAACGTCTCGTCGCTCGGGTCGAGAAGCTCGAGCGTCTGCCCGACGAGCCCCACGTGGAGATGCCGAACGCATTCGTCTTCGGCCTGAAGGAAGCGCACATGGCGTTCACACCAAAGGAGATGGCATGAGCTTGTTCGGATACGAGGGCAAGAAGGTCGTCCTCACAGGCGGCACGACCGGAGTCGGAGCGGCCGCAGTCGAGTTGCTCGCCGAAGCGGGTTGCACCGACCTCACCGTCCTCGACATCAAGGAACCGACTGGGCCGGCCACGCGCTACATCCCGACCGACATGTCGGACCCGGCCTCGATCGATGCGGCTGTCGCCGAGATCGGCAGCGGTGTCGATGTGCTGTTCAACAACGCCGGCGTTGCCGGAGTGCACGCAACCGACTTCGTCGTCCGCGTGAACTACCTCGGCGTGCGGCGACTCACCCAGGGGATCCTGCCCGGGATGCCGCGGGGCGCAGCCATCGTCAACACTGCATCGATCGCCGGCCAGGGATGGCCCGAGAATCTGGCCAAGCTCCTGGAGCTCATGGCGATCTCCGATTGGGACGAGGCCCTCCAATGGCTCGCCGACAACGACGAACTCGCATCCGTCGATGTCTACGGATTCTCCAAGCAGATCGCTCAGGTCTGGACGATGTACTCCTCGGCCCGCAGCTACAAAGAGTTCGGCGTACGCACCAACTCCGTGTGTCCCGGCCCCATCGACACGCCGCTCATGGACGACTTCATCAAACACATGACCGAGCAGGTCATCCAGTGGACGGTCGACCAGAGCGGCGGCACGATGCTCACCGCCGATGACATCGCCCGCACGCTGGTGATGCTCGGCACCGATGCTTCGATCGCCATGAACGGCCACAACACCGTGGCCGACAACGGCTTCAGCGCCTCGATGACCACCGGCCAGATCGACTTCTCCGGTCTCGGCTGACCGCCGGGCCGCGCCCAGACTGCGGCCCACCCATCGTTCCCGGCGGCCACGTTTTGCGACAAGCGACAATTCGCTCGTCGCACTGCTTGTCGCACGTCGCAATACGTGGCCGGAGGCTGTCAGTGGCCGTCCCTAGTGTCCGCTCCATGGCATGGACGAGGGACTACGGCGACGGACCTGAGGTGAGCGGACTGCTGCTGCGGTATGCCGCGATCCTCGTGATGGAGGGTGTCACGGTCCCAGTACGGGTGAGCGAAATCGTCGAAGCGATCGAGCGACTCGGCGTGCGCGTCCCTGAGCGGAAGGGAAAGTGGGTCTCCGACGCGCT
>CALKOE010000007.1 GCA_938091985.1 uncultured Acidimicrobiales bacterium
CTCGGAGCGCTGGCCGCCGGCTACGTGCTCGTCACCGCGGTTCTCGGACCGCTCGCGACCAGGTTCTCCGACCAGCTCTCGGCGCTCTCCGCACGAGAGCGACCGCGACCGCGACTGCGCAGGCGAGTCAGCTCGTGATGCGAATGTCGTAGGCGCAGGTGTGCGCCCCGGCCGTCTTGTGGGTGACCCGCTCGACCGACGCATCGGGAATGAGATCGCGGATGAAGTCGAGCTCGCTGGTGCAGACCTGTCGGTACTCGCTCGCGACGGCCCAGACCGGGCAGTTGTGCAAGCTGATCCGGAAGTGACCGGCATCGAGCTCGCCAGAATCGGCGAGACAGCCTTGGGCATCGAGCAACTCGGTGACCACGCCCACACGTTGGTCGGTCGCGAGCCCGACGACCTTCGACTGAGCGTCGTCGACCATGCGCTGGCGCCGCCGGTCGAACACTCGAGCAACAAGCTCGGGGGCCTCTTCTTCCAGGTGCCCGAGCAACTCGAGCGAGAAGTTGCCGTCGTCGGCTTCGAAGAGCGGCTCGGCCCGTTCGGTGGCGCGATAGCGATTGGCTGGACGACCCGTGCGGCCGTGTTGACGCCGAGATGTGACCATCCCAGCCGACTCGAGCGCACCGAGATGTTGGCGGACCGCGCTGGACGAGATCTCGAGCGTCTCGCCCAGTTCGTCGACCGTGGATTCACCTTGGCGTTTGACGGCGACGAGCACTCGGCGCTGTGTCGCCGAAAGTTCGGCGCTCCCGGTGTCCATAGGCAAAAAGGTAGCACGCAAACCCTGTTTTTTGGCACTTTCACAAGTTGGAACTGTTGAAACATTGGTAACCTCAGATCACGCCATACAACCCCATTGAGGAGCAACATGAAGGTCTGGATCGACCAGGATCTCTGCACCGGAGACGGTCTCTGTGAAGAGATCGCAACCGACGTCTTCTTCGGGCTCGACGACGGGCTCTTCTACGTCAAGGAAACCGCAGGAAACTTCGGAACCGAGAAGCTGTTCGACGGCACCGCGAACCCCGCCGGCGCCGAAGGCATGGCCCGCATTCCCGACGGTGGAATCGAAGGCGTCATCGAAGCAGCCGAAGAATGCCCCGGCGAGTGCATCTTCATTGAAGTCGACGGTTAGACCGTCGACTCCGGACCGAGAGGAACTCCGATGAGCGAGTCACTTCGAGAGATCGAGGAGCTGACTGAAGCCACCTATGAATACGGCTTCAGCACCGACCTCGATACCGACATCGCGCCTCCGGGGCTCACCGAAGACACGGTCCGACTCATCTCGGCCAAGAAGGACGAACCCGAGTGGTTGCTCGAGTGGCGTCTCAAGGCCTACGAAGCGTGGAAGACGATGGAGGAGCCCGACTGGGCCAAGCTCCAGATCCAGCCGATCGACTATCAGGCCCTGAGCTACTGGGCGGCTCCGAAGCAAAAGCCCGTGCTCGACAGCCTCGACGACGTCGACCCCGACATCCGCGACATGTTCGACAAGCTCGGTATCCCGCTGCATGAGCAGAAGATGCTGAGCAATGTCGCCGTCGACGCGATCGTTGATTCGGTCTCGGTCACCACCACGTTCAAGGAGACCCTCGCCGAGGCCGGCGTGATCTTCTGCTCGTTCTCCGAGGCGGTCCACGACCACCCGGAGATCGTCCGAGAGCACCTCGGTTCGGTGGTGCCTGTGCGCGACAACTTCTTCGCCGCGCTCAACTCCGCCGTCTTCTCCGACGGGTCGTTCTGCTACATCCCCAAGGGGGTGCGGTGCCCGATGGAGCTCTCCACCTACTTCCGCATCAACTCGCAGAACACCGGCCAATTCGAGCGCACGCTGATCATCGCCGAGGACGACTCTCACGTCTCCTACCTCGAGGGCTGCACCGCCCCGCAGCGCGACGAGAACCAACTCCACGCCGCGGTGGTCGAGCTCGTGGCCAAGGATCGTTCCGAGATCAAGTACTCGACTGTGCAGAACTGGTACCCCGGCGACGAAAACGGCGTCGGCGGCATCTACAACTTCGTGACCAAGCGGGGTCGTGCCCACACCGACGCCAAGATCTCGTGGACCCAGGTCGAAACCGGCTCCGCCATCACCTGGAAGTACCCGAGCGTGATCCTGCAGGGCGATCGCTCGGTCGGCGAGTTCTACAGCGTTGCCCTGTCGAGCAAGCGCCAACAGGCCGACACCGGCACCAAGATGATCCACATCGGTGCCGACACAACGAGCAGCATCATCTCCAAGGGCATCTCGGCCGGCCACGGCCAGAACACCTACCGAGGACTCGTCAAGGTGATGCGCTCGGCCGAGAACGCCCGCAACTACACCCAGTGCGATTCCCTGCTGTTGGGCTCCGACTGCGGCGCCCACACGATCCCCTATATCGAGGTCAAGAACCCCGGGGCGCAGGTGGAACACGAAGCCTCCACCTCCACCGTGGGCGAAGACCAGCTCTACTACTGCCGCCAGCGCGGCATGTCAGAAGAAGACGCGATGGCGATGATCGTCAACGGTTTTTGCCGTGACGTGTTCGACGAACTCCCCATGGAATTCGCCGTCGAGGCTCAGCGTTTGCTGAGCGTAAGCCTGGAAGGAAGTGTCGGCTGATGCTGCACGTCAAAGACCTCACCGCCGCGATTGGCGACAAGCAGATTCTCAAGGGCCTCGACCTCGATGTCGGCGCCGGAGAAGTCCACGCGATCATGGGCCCGAACGGATCGGGCAAGAGCACCTTCGCCCACACCCTCGCCGGGCGCGAGGGCTACGAGATCACCGGAACCGTCACGCTCGACGATGCCGACCTGCTCGAGATGGAGCCCGAGGCCCGCGCCGCCGCCGGTGTGTTCATGGGCTTCCAGTACCCGGTCGAGATCCCGGGCGTCAACAACATGTACTTCCTGCGCACCGCGCTCAACTCGGTGCGACGCACGCGGGGCGAGACCGAAGTCAGTGCCCGCGAGTTCCTGTCGACCGCGCAAGAGGCAATGGACCTCGTCGAGATGCCGAAAGACTTCCTGCACCGCGCCGTCAACGCCGGCTTCAGCGGCGGCGAGAAGAAGCGCAACGAGATCCTGCAGATGGCCGTGATGCAACCCCGGCTCGCTGTGCTCGACGAGACCGATTCGGGTCTCGACATCGATGCGCTGCGGATCATCGCCGGAGGCGTCAACGCCCTGCGCGGCCCCGAACGGTCGATGATCGTGATCACCCACTACCAACGACTGCTCGACTACATCAAGCCCGACTTCGTGCACGTGCTCGTCGACGGCCGCATCGTCGAGTCTGGCGACCACACGCTGGCGCTGCATCTCGAAGACCACGGCTACGCCGACTTCGTCAACCACGACCTCGACGCGTCCGGTCGGCCCCTCTCGGGGGCGACCTCGTGAACAGCACCGCCACCGCGGCGGCGCCCGAGCTTCCGACCAAGCGCGACGAGGCCTGGCGCTACGCCCCCCATGCCGACCTCGCCCAGCTCACCTTCGGTCCGGGCGGCGCCTCTGCCGCCGTGCCGGCCGAGCTCGAAGCTCAGATCCCCGTGTTCGACGGTCCCCGAATCGTGGTCGTCAACGGCATCGTCGACCCCGCTCGGTCCGAGCTGGCCACCTCCATCACCGGTCTGACGCTGTCCACCGTGGCCGATGTGCTCACCACCGAACCCGAGTCACTCACCCGCCACTTCCCCACCGACGCAGAGCCGGTCGACGCGTTCGCGGCGTTCAACGCCCAATTCGGTCGTGACGGCGCGGTCATTCGCGTGGCCGCAGGCGCAACCATCGACCAACCGATCCACGTCGTCGATCTGGCTCTGCCGGGTGCCGGGCACAACACTTCCTCCACCGGAGTTGTGATCGAAATCGGAGAAGGCAGCGAGGCCACGATCGTCGAGACCCGCCTCGGCCACGGCACTGAGAGCGGCGGCGCCAACGTCCGCACCACCATCACGCTCCACGATCACGCAACTCTCGAACACATCGTGGTGCAAGACGCGCCGCCGGCCCAGATCAGCCTGAGTCGTGTCGACGTGACCCAGGGGGCCAACAGCACCTTCCGCGGTCGCTCGTTCAACCTGGGCGCCTCCTACGGACGTGTCGCCCACGCAGTCGTCCTCGCCGGGGCAGGCGCCCATGCCGAGCTTTCCGGCCTCTACTTCGGCTTCGGCGACCAAACGCTCGACCAGCAAGTCGACATCGTCCACGCCGCGAAGGACTGCTCCAGCCGCCAGCTGTACCGAGGCGTGCTCGACGACTCCAGCACCGGCATCTTCAGCGGCGGAATCGACGTGCAGCCCGGAGCCGACGGCACCGATGCCGAGCAGGAGAACCACAACCTCTTGCTCTCGGATCGAGCCGAGGCCAACACGCAGCCGCGACTCGAGATCCTCGCCGACGACGTCGCCTGCAAGCACGGCGCCACGGTCGGCCAGCTCGACGAAACCGCGCTCTACTACATGCGATCTCGCGGCATTCCTGCTGCCGAGGCGCGCCGTCTGCTCATCAACGGCTTCGCCGATCAGGTGGTCGACCACGTGTCGATCGACGCGTTGCGCCCCTGGATCATCGACCGACTCGGCCATGCCGATGCGTGAGACCGCGGTCAACCTCGGAGGCCCGAAAGGGTTCACACTCCCCCGGGCTTGCCAGGTCACCATCGTGCCGGCTGGGCACCCCGCGGTGCTCGCCGAGGGCGACGAGGTCACTCTGCTCCAGGCGCTCGGTGGCACCGCCACCGTCACCACCGCCGAGGGCGAGATGGCTCGCCTCAGCCCGGCCGACGCAGTCGAATTCGGCTTCATCCAGCCGCTCCAGGCTCGTACCGACGACGCCGGAGCCAAGTTCAGCGTCGACCAGGTGTGGGAGGCGGCCGCAACCGTCTACGACCCCGAGATTCCCGTCGACATCATCGAGCTCGGTCTCGTGTATCGAGTCGACGCCATCGAGCTTCCCAACGGCGGCTGGCGCGTCGAGATCGACATGTCGGTCACCGCGCCGTTCTGCGGTATGGGCGACATCATGCGACAGGATCTCCACGATGCAGTCGCCCGGATTCCCGGCGTCGAGTTCGTCGAGGTGCAGCTGGTCTTCGATCCGCCGTGGGACAGCTCGCGCCTATCGGATGTGGCCCGCCTCGAACTGGGGATGATGTAGCCACCCGAGGCCGGCGTCAGCCTGCACCGGTTGTCCAGATCAGCAGCTCGGCGCCCTCCGGGCCGGTCGTGAGCGGCACTCGACCGGCACCTGTCAAACGGGCCGCATCGCCGACGCCCAAGAACCCTGCGCTCTCGAACTCGACACTTCCTCGGGCGACGAACACATGGGCAAACGCAGCCTCGGGAACGTCGACGCGCTCATCCGCATTCAGTCGCCCGCCCCACAGCACTGCGTCGCGCTGCTGGATCGACACAGCCCCGTCGTGACCTTGACCGGAGGCGATCGGCACAAGGCCACCGGCGTCGAGCCGTGCATTGATGTCGAGCTGCTCGTAGCCGGGGTCGACCGATGCGGTGTCGGGCACGACCCACATCTGCACAAAGTGGACCTCGTCCGTCGGACTCGCGTTCATCTCCGAGTGCCAGATCCCGCGGCCGGCACTCATCCGCTGCGCCAGTCCCGGATAGATCACCCCGTGGTTGCCCTCGGAGTCCTTGTGTTCGAGCTCTCCGGAGAGGACCCACGTGACGATCTCCATGTCGCGATGGGGGTGAGTGTCGAAGCCTGAGCCGGCGGCGACCCTGTCGTCGTTGAACACGATCAGTTGGCCGTGGCCGGTGTTGTCGGGGTCGCGGTGCGGTCCGAAGCTGAACGAGTGCTTCGAGTCGAGCCAGCCGATGCGGGTGGCGAAGCGGTCTTCGGATCGTCGTATGTCGATCGTTGTTGTCGTCATGACCACAACAACACGCGTCGAGCGGATTTATTTCCGAATGGAAATGAATTAGCCTCGCCGGGTGGCATCACACGCAAGCGATTTGAGCGACGCAGTCGCGTTGTGGGAACAGCTGCTCCGGTTCCAGCGAACGACAGCGGCCGAGATGGACCGAGACCTCCAGGAGGCGTTCGGGCATTCACTCGACGACTACGACGTACTCCACCAGGTGCACGCACACAACGGTCCGATCCGCATGGGCGAGCTCGCCGAACAACTCCTCGTCGCCAACAGCTCCTGCACCCGACTGGTGGGAAAGCTGGTGCAATCCGGGCACCTCACCCGCAAGCCCGGCGACATCGATCGACGCGAGGTCGTCATAGCCCTCACGCCAAAGGGCCGAAAGCTTCGCCGCCGCATGGCGGTGCTCCACACGCGAGACATCGAACGTCTGGTGGGGGCCGGCTTCGACTCCGACGCAGCCCGGGCCATTCACGCGTCACTGGCCACTTCGACGGAGTGACCGAAATTCTCCGCCACGACGAGGCGGGATGACAAAAGTGTCATATGGTCAGATTATGGAAACCGTGAGTCGGTCTGAAATCGCCGAGTGTCTCGAGCACGCGTTCGTCGGCCGGGCCGTCTCGCCGGAGTCGATCGTGGAATTCGCGGCCGACCATGGCGCTCGTCCGCCCGTGCTGGAGGTGCTGCGTCGTCTCCAGGAACGGGAGTATCGCAACCTCCGAGATTTGTGGAGAGAGCTGGCCGACGTTCCGTTGGAGCGATGACCGCGAACTAGCGCGCGGCGTTCTCTTCGGCCTGCGTGTAGCTCATCGAGTCGAGATCAGCGAGCATGTCTTCAGCACTCGACAGCGACGTCATGATGATCTGCTTCGCCACACTGAGCAGCTCGAAGACCTGCGGATCTGCGACCGAGTAGATCATCAAGGATCCTTGGCGCTCTGCCTGCACCACGCCCGCCTTGCGGAGAATGGCGAGTTGCTGCGACAGGTGCGATGACTCCAGCCCGACCTCTGGCTGTAGCTCCGAGACCGAGCGGGGACCGCCCGCCAAGATCTCCAACACCCGAATCCGCGCCGGATGACCCAGCGTCTTGAAGAACTGCGCCTTCACGTCGTAGATGGGTCTGGGCACCGTCGCTCCTCGAGTGTCGGAATGATCATATCGTCAGGTGTCGAGGGATCAGAGCGAGCGAAGGGCCGAGCGAATCCGCTTCTCACTCACCTTCTCTCGCGTGCCTACCTGCTGCGCAAACGTGGCAACGCGGAACTCTTCCAACTGCCAGTTGAGCTCCTCGAGCTCGACCGAGGGCGCAAGCCGCTCGGCGTAGGAATCGAACTCGCGCTCGAGCTCCCGACATCGCAGCATCAACTTTCGATCCTGGGCGACGCGGTCAGGAATCTTGTCGAGCCGAACCTGAATGCCCTGGAGATAGCGGCCCACGTCGGCCAACCGGTGCGCCCCTACAGCCGACAGATGGTTCGGATAGACGAGACGGTCCAGCTGTGCCTGCATGTCGAGATACGCCGGGTGCAACGCAGACGCAACGGGCTGTCTGAGGTCGTGGGCGATCCCTGCAGCAGCGAGCATCACGAGAATTGCTCGCCCCCCGATCTCCTCGACCGCATCGGGCAGGGCTACCCGAACGCGTTCCGCCAGATCGAGGAACTCCGGCTCGGTCCAGACCGGCCCGCCGACCTCACCGAGAAGGTGCGAGAAGATGGCGTCGGCCGCGTCGTTGACCCACGCGAGCTTCGACCCGTGCGGACTCGAAGCCAACGCCAG
>CALKOE010000008.1 GCA_938091985.1 uncultured Acidimicrobiales bacterium
GCCGACCTCGTCACGTTCTCCGGCGACAAGCTCTTCGGCGGCCCACAAGCCGGCATCATCGCCGGTCGCGCCGACCTGATCGCGACCATCTCCCGTCACCCGCTGGCCCGCGCGCTCCGACCCGGTTCGCTCGTGCTCGGAGCCCTTCAAGCGACGGCCCTCGCGTACCTCGCCGGAAACGGCGATGCGATTCCGTTCTGGCGCATGGCCGCATTCTCCGTCGACGAATTGCGCGCTCGCGCCGCGGCGCTCGGCGTGGGCACACCGGTCGACACCGACTCCACGCCGGGCGGCGGCACCTTGCCCGAGGTTGCGATTCCCTCCGCCGGTGTCGCGATCGACGGAGACCACCGCGAGACCTTGCGCCAACGTGGCCGTCCACTCATCGCCCGGATGGTCGACGGTCGAACGATCGTCGATCTCCGCACCGTCGACCCGCTGGACGACGACGAGGTCGCCGCCGCGCTGGGCGCCCTCTGATGCACGTCGTCGCGACCGCGGGCCACGTCGACCACGGCAAGTCCACTCTCGTCAAGGCGCTCACCGGCACCGATCCCGACCGTCTCGCCGAGGAGAAGGAGCGTGGCCTCACGATCGACCTCGGCTTCGCGTCGGCCTCGCTGCCGTCTGGGCGTGGAGTGGCGTTCATCGATGTTCCCGGCCACGTTCGTTTCCTGAAGAACATGCTCGCCGGGGTCGGCAGCGTTGATGCCTGCATCTTCGTCGTGGCGGCAACCGAGGGCTGGAAGCCGCAGTCCGAAGAGCATCTGCGAATCCTCTCGCTGCTCGGCATCCGCCACGGCCTGATCGCGCTCACCAAGGTCGGCCTCGCCGACGACGAACTACGCGAGCTGGCCGCGCTCGAGATCACGGATCGAGTCACCGGCACCTTCCTCGAAGACGCCCCCATCGTGGAGGTCGACGCGCTCGACGGGATCGGCATTGGCGACCTCCAGGCCGCGCTCGATGAAATGCTCGACGACACACCTACTGCGACCGATCACAAACGCCCCCGGCTCTGGATCGACCGGGTGTTCGCCGCCAAGGGGTCGGGCACCGTCGTGACCGGCACCCTCACCGGAGGAATGATCCGAGTCGACGACGAACTCACCGCCCTTCCGTTCGATGCACAGGTCCGCGTCCGGGCTCTGCAGAGCCTCCACGCCGAACGCACCAAGGTCGGACCCGGCAATCGCGTGGCGGTGAACCTGACCGGCGTCAGCCACGACCAGCTCCGTCGGGGCGACGTGCTCGTCAAGGCTGACCAGTGGCACGTCACCGAGCGCTTCGATGGACGACTCGACGTGCTCGCCTCTCTCGATCATCCGGTCACCCGGCGCGGTGCCCACGTCGCCTACATCGGGTCCGGCGAGCACCCGGCCCGAGTGCGGGTGCTCGGACCGTCAGAGGTACCGCCCGGCGCCACCGGCGCCGTCCGCGTCCATCTCCCCGTGGGACTTCCGCTTCTTCCCGGCGACCGCTTCATCCTGCGCGAGTCCGGCCGCGGCGAAACGCTCGGTGGTGGGGAGATCCTCGACATCGATCCGCTCGTCGCGGCAGCCAAGGCTGTGCCCGACCGCTCAGTCGAGCGTGTGATCGCCGAGCGAGGTCGGGTCGATGCCGACCATCTCTTCCGTCTCACCGGCGAGCGCCGCGAGCCGAGCGTGGGCCGGTGGGTTGTCGACCCCGACACACTCGCCGCGACGCGGGCCGACCTCGATGCCGCGATCGCCGATGCCGGCGGGCTCGGGCTCGACCTCGCCGGTCTCGACGACTTCCAGCGCGCTGTGCTCGACACAATCGACGGGATCGAACTCGACGGCGGCCACGTCCGTGTCGCCGATGCCGTCGACCCGCTGATCGACCACTCGTTCATCGCCGAGCTCGCCGCATCACCGTTCGCTCCGCCCGACCCAACGGGCGTGGATCGCGCCGAGCTTCGTGAGCTCGTGCGGCGAGGCGATGTCGTCGAGGCCGACGGGATCTACTTCGCGGCGTCGGCGATCGACGCCGCATCGAAGATCGTTGCCCGTCTTCTCGCCGATGAACCCGAAGGGGTCACCGTCGCCGTCATCAGGGATGCCTGGGGAACGTCACGGAAGTTCGCGATCCCGCTGGTGACCCACCTCGACGAGAACGGCGTCACCCGTCGGCGCGACGATCTGCGCATCGCCGGACCCCGCCTGCCCGACATCGACTGAGCTGCCGGCGCCGTCGATTCAGACGGTGAGCAACTCGCGGCGCTCGCTCTCGCTGAGCCCGCCCCAGATGCCGTGCTGCTCGCGAATCGTCAAGGCGTAGGCCAGACAGTCGTCCTTGACGGAGCAGGTCTCACAGATCGCCTTTGCGTTGCGTTCCCGAAATCGCTTCTCATCGCGTCGCTCAGGACTGGGCGGCGGGAAGAACACCGTCGCCTGCGGGCCCCGACAGGCCGCCTTCAGCTGCCACTCCGCCTCTACGTTGCGCATTGCCATATCCGCTCCCGATTCTCCAAACGTTGGCTTAGCTGAGAAGAGACGGATGTCACAACCGCGCTCCGCGGTTGTTTTGAAAAACCAACCGCCGCGCGTGAGAAACGACCGATTTTCCTTGTATCGGCCGCTGAAACCGGCGCCTTGACGAGGTTGAAAGAAAAACACGGGTGACGGCCCGATGACACTTCGGATGCAGCCTTGGACCTGTGAGAGCTACCGTCGCCCACACATGGACGTTGGCATGAGCAGGCCGTTTCGCGCACAACCACCGGAACTGGGAGATGCCTTGCTTCGGCCGGCGCTCCTGCGCCGGTTGCTGAGCCGATTCGAAGCCCGGGTCGTCGTGGTGCGAGCAAGCGCCGGCTTCGGCAAGACCACGGCGCTGACCCAGGCCGTCGACCAGAACCAGGTCGCCCCTCGGGGTCGCGACATGTGGATCGGTTGTGAGCCGGGCGACGCCGACGCCGAGCACCTTCTCAGGGGAGTCGCCGAGTCGTTCGGTCTTTCCGGCGACGCGTCGCTCGCCGGGGTCGCCGACGCGGTCGCCGCTGCCTCTCCCGTCCAGGTGTGTCTCATCTTCGACGACGCCCACGAGATTCCGGCCGGCTCGAGCGGTGGCGCATTGATCGAGCAGCTCATCGCCGATCTCCCCGCGAACGGCCATGTGCTTTTGGCCAGCCGCGTCGATCCGCCGACCACACTCGCTCGACTCGAAGCCCAGGGACGGGTCGAACGCATCGACGAGCACACGCTCGCCCTCGACCGCAACGAGCTGGTCGAGCTCGCCGAGCGGGCCGGCCGACCGGTGGCCGACATCGAATCGCTGGGTGGATGGCCGGCACTCGTGGCGCTCGGGTTGCGCTCCGGGCCCGTCCGCCAGTTTCTCGACGAGGAGGTCATCGCGACCCTCGACGACGGACAACGACAGGTGCTCGCGCTCGTCGTGGCGCTCGGCGGTGCCGACGACGAGCTGCTCACCAGCCTGACCGGCGTTGACGCGGTCACCGCGATTGCCGATCTCCCGATGGTCCAACGCATCGACGGTTGGTACGAAGCCCACGCGCTCTGGTCGGAGGTGTTCACCCGCGACGAGATCGACACCGCGCGCGAAACCCACCAACGAGCCGCGATCGAGCACCTGCTCGACAAGGAACTCTCGGGCCGTGCCGTCGAACTCGCGTGCCGCACCCACCAGAGCGACCTCGTGATCAAGGCGCTGCACTCCACGGTCATCGCCGGTCAGGTCGAAGACGTCGACGTGCTTCGGCGCTGGCTCCCCCTGCTCCCCGACGACGTCCGTCGACACCCACTGGCGCTTCACATCGAAGGGTTGATCGAGCAGGCAGTCGACCCGACGACCGAGCGATGCCTGGAACTCTTCCAGAAGGCGGCCGACGGCTACGAGGCGCTGGGCGAGCTCCAAGGTCTCGTCAACGCAATCGCCGAGATCGGCTTCTGGCATCACATCCGCCGCGACAGCGCCGAACTCGTCGGCGTCGCCGTGCGCGTGCAGGAACTCGCCGACCAGGGGGTTGCCGCCGCCACCCCCTACACCGATGTCACGCAAGCGTTCGTAGGGATTGCCCAGGGCGACCCCCACATGATCCTTGCGGCCGTGCGCCGGGCTCGGACCGCGAGAATGACAGGGCGTTTCCACGCCATCACCGACTGGCTCGAATTCCAAGCCCTGGAGTTTCTCGGCGAGACCGACGTCGCCCTCGCCGACCGCTACCTCGAGGGGGCCGGTGGGATCCGCGGCACCGAGGTCATTGCAATCGCAGCCCGGTGGAGGGCGGGGCGACTCGAGGAGTTGCTCAACGACCCGTCGGCGTGGGAGGCCCGCACCGGTTCCGATCGGGCGAGGTTCTTGTGCCATGCGTGGATGTCGGCCGTCCTCTCGGGAAGCGGACGCGTCGCCGAGGGCGCCGAACATCTCGCCCTGGCCCGACGATTCGCCGGCGAGATGAACGCGCCGCAAGTGGAGATCACTCTGGCGCTGCCGGAGATGCTCCTCGAACACGAGAGCGGCCGAGTCGACAACGCAATAGAGCTGATGGAGGACCTCCTCGATCGCATTCCGCTCGCCCCGAACACCCGACTCTCCTACAACGGCCCGAGCGCCCTGATCGCTCGTCGCCGTCCGGAGTTGTTCGACGACCTCGTCGTCCCGATGCCGGCACGCGACACCGATCTCGGCCTGGCGCTGCGAGAGATGGACCTCACGGGCGGACTCGACGCGATGCGTGTGGTGCCCTGGCCGGAGAATCCCGGCACGCTTGTCTCGTCGCTCTTCCTGCGGACCTCGTGCGAGTTCATCTGCGCGACGTGGGCGCCCGGCCGGCCGGAGGCGAGACCGACGGCCGATTGGCTGCTCGACGTGATCGGTGATCCCGCCCGGCAACGCTTCCGGGACTTCTGCGATCACCCCATCGCGGCCGTCGCCACCGCGGCGAAGGAGATCCTCGCATCGGTGCCCCTTCCCCCGACGGCCACCCGGTCGCTGCGGCTGCTCGGAGCCGAACGGCTCGAGATCGACGGCGTCGAATCCGACCACGAGGACTGGCGCAGAGAACGGGTGCGATCACTGGTCGGCTACCTCGTCGTGCACCCCGACGCCACCCGCGACGCCATCATGGCGGCCCTTTGGCCCGAGGCCAGCGAGGACGCCGCGCGCCGGAGCCTCCGGTCCACGCTCAACCTCCTTCTCGGCGTGCTGGAGGAGGGACGCTCAGGAGGCGATGCCGCCTACTTCGTCCGCGCCGACGGCAACCGAGTCCGCCTTGCCGGCCACGACCGGCTCGATGTCGACGTCTGGCGGTTCGACTCGCTGCTCGACGAAGCAGCCCAGCTCGAAGCCGACGGTGCGCCGAGCCTGGCCCTCGATTGCGTGATGGAAGCGATCGGCCTCTACCGAGGTGCGCTGCTGGCGGGGGTGATGGAGGGCGAGTGGCTCCATCTCGAGCGCCAGCGTCTCCACGTGCGATTCGTGGGCGCGGCTGTGCGTGGTGCCGAGCTGCTGCTCGCCCACGATCGAGCCGACGACGCCATCAGGCTCGCGACCCGCACGCTTCAGATCGAGCCATGGTCGGAGCCGGCACACCGGTCACTCATCGCCGGACATCTCCAGCGGGGCGATCGCGCCGCCGCCCACCGGGCGATGCAGCAGTGCCACGAGATGCTCGAAGAACTCGGCGGTCCGGTCGACGAGCTCACCGCGATGCTCGAACGTCGGCTCACTGGAACCTGACACGCTCACCGCGAAAGATCAGTCAGAGGGTTCGAGTTCCTCGACGTCGTCACTGGGCCGCATCTCGCGATAGTCACGGGCTCCGCCCTCTTCCGGCTCGATCTCGAGCCAGAGGCCTTCGATGGCGACGACGCGCACCGGGTCACCGGCGAGGATCGGCGTGGTGCGGTTGACCATCGCTCTCCAAGGGGCGCCATCGATCATCACGATGCCGTCCTTCTTCACCTCGGTCACCGCTTCGCCCATCATCCCGATCATCCATTCACGACCGATCGTCGGCGTGCCGAAGCGGGTGCGGATCATCGCCGGCATGCCGTTCATCATCGACAGCGCCACGCCGATGATCCCGACGAGCAGCGTGATCCAGGAGATCCCGAAGCCGTCGTAGAGGAAGAGCGAACCGATCAATAGGCAGACCGTCGCGATCAACGACCACGCGCGCGGCACTCCTGTCTGCACGTCGATCGTGTAGCCGAGCATCGCGATGATGAGCAGCGCGAGCGCCCATGGGCGGGTCGGCAACACATCAAGGCCGTAGCAGCCGAGGATGAAGCACACGGCGCCGACGACACCGGCGATGCCGATGCCCGCCGTGTAGAACTCGAAGATCAGCAGGGCTGCACCGATCAGGAACAGCAGGTAGGCCATCGCCGGGCTGGCCACGCTGTGCATCCAACCCTTGAAGAGGGAGAGCTTCCGAAGTCGTACGGGCGACGCGATCTGCCGCACGTCTTCCTCGCCGATGACCGATTCGACGACGCTGTCGAACCCGGGAAGTTCATCGCCGGGCTGGGGGCCGAGCGCAAACAACGCAAGCGTGGGGGACTCGTGCTGGATGAGGCCGAGCTCAATCGCTTCGAGATCGGAGATCGTGGTGTTCTCGAGGCCGGCCAACAGCGCGGCACGATCGTCGTCGAGGAATTCTCCGACAACTAGCGGGCCGGTGTTGCCGAACTTGGCGAACGATGCAATGCCCATCTCTTCGGTGACGGCCATCAGCTGGGCGACGCCGCCCTCGGCGGTCGCGCCGCTCGGGCCGACCCACCCGTAGATGGGCACGCTCGACTCCTTGATGAGCTGGGCGAGACCGATCAGGCGGTCGTCGTCGATCACCGTGTCGGAGCTGTTGATCTGAAGGATCACGCCACCGGAGTCGGACGAGACCGCTTCGGCAATCGACTGCTCGATGAAGTCGGCCACGATCTCATCGATGAAGCCCGACACCTGCACGATGTCGAACACGGCTGAATCCGTGGTCGCATCGATCGTTTCCTGGGCCGAACCCTCCTGAGCGCCGGCCGACGGAGCGAGCGCGAGGATCCCGAACGCCAAGCCGATCAACGTCAGCGCTAGCGTGATGCGGCGGCGCACGTCGCGATTCCGTCTCGAGGAGGGGAATGAATCCCGGTCAGTTCTTCGCATCGTCGCGGGTCCTCATCGTGGCGGGGAAGGGCGGAGTCGGGAAGACCACAGCCTCGGCGACCCTTGCCTTGGCTGCGGCACGCACCGGCCTGTCGGTCCTCCTGGTGGAGGTGGCCGGCCGATCCGCAACGGCACCGATGTTCGGCGCCGACGCACCAGGCTACGAGGAGTCGGTGGTTTACGACGAGGCGGACCACGGGTCTGTCCGGTGCCGCTCGATCACTCCCGATGACGCGCTTGTCGAATGGCTCACCAACCACGGCTTCTCGCGCATCGCGAAGCGCATGGCGAGAAGCGGTTTGCTCGAGATCGTGGCGACGGCGACGCCGGGCATCAAGGACCTCCTCGTCCTCGGGCGGATCAAGGCGCTCGAGTCCGAAGGTGTTGCGGATCTGATCATCGTCGACGCCCCCGCCGCGGGCCACGCGATCCAGTTCCTTCAGGCGCCGGTCGGGGTGCGAGACACCGCTCGCACGGGAGTCCTCAACCGACAAGCCCTCGAAGTGCTCGAGATGCTCGACGACCCGACCCGTTGTCGGGCGATGCTCGTGAGCATCCCCGAGGAGACACCGATCAACGAGCTGATCGAAACCGCATTCGCCGTGGAAGACGAGGTCGGCCTCGCGCTCGGGCCGGTGGTGATCAACGGCATCCTCCCCCGCATCGAAGGACTCGATGCTGTCGAAGCGCCGCCCGATCTCACGGCAGACGAAGCCGCCGACGTGCAGCTCGCCGCTGCGCTGCGCCGCGACCGCCAGTCCCTCCAGGCCGAACAACTGGACCGTCTCGAAACCCAGCTCCCGCTGGCCCAGATCCGACTTCCGCAGCTGTTCACGACCGAGATCGGGCTTCCCGAGCTCATCGAGCTGGCCGACGCCGCCATCACATCGATCGAATCGCTGGACTGGTCATGACGACGTATCGAGATCTCGTCGAAGGCTGCGAGGTCGTCGTGTGTTGCGGCACCGGTGGCGTTGGCAAGACCACCACCGCCGCAGCCACGGCAATGGCGGCAGCCGCCATGGGACGACGGGCTGCGGTGGTCACGATCGATCCCGCCAAGCGGCTGGCCGATGCACTCGGCATCTCCGAGCTGGGCAACGACCCCACCGTGATCGATGGCCCGTGGTCCGGCACGCTCGCTGCGCTGATGCTCGACACGAAGGCCACGTTCGACGACGTCGTCCGTCACCATGCGACCTCCGACGAGCAAGCCGAGACCATCCTCGCCAATCGCTTCTACAAGAACATTTCGACAAGCCTGTCCGGCACCCAGGACTACATGGCGGTGGAGAAGTTGGCGGAGCTGCACTCGTCAGGCGACTGGGACCTCGTGGTCGTCGACACACCGCCCACGCGCGATGCGCTGGCATTCCTCGAAGCGCCGAAGCTCCTCACCCGCCTACTCGACAACACGATCTACAAGATCCTGATCTCCCCCAGCCAGGGGGTGCTCCGAGCTGTCAATCGCGCAGCTGGCAGCGTCGTGCGTCAGCTCTCGCGAGTCGTCGGGGCCGAAGTGGTCGACGACGCCATCGAGTTCTTCCAGTCGTTCCAAGGCATGGAAGAGGGATTTCGCGAGCGGGCTGACGCAACCCTCACCCTGCTCGGCGCCGACGCCACCGCCTTCGTGCTGGTCGCATCGCCTCGCGCCGACACCATCGTCGAGGCGAAGTACTTCCTCGACCGGCTCGGCAAGGCCGACCTCGATGCTGCGGCCGTGATCGTCAACCGGGTGCTCCCTGCGCTCTCCGTCGACCTCTCGCGAGCACAGCAGATGGCGGGCTCACACCCCGGAGGGGGCACACAAGCCCTCGCCGATCACGCCGCGGCGGCGGTCGGCGATGACGACCGAATCGCGGACCTGCTGTCGAGTGCACCCGAGGCCACGGTGGTGCGGGTGCCCTTACTCCCGAGCGATGTGCACGACATCGACACGCTGCACCACATCGCGACGCTGCTGACCGACTGAAACTCGCTCAGGCGTCGGGGTCTTCGTCGAGCGCCGCCATGGCCTCGGCGTAGGCGTCTTTCACGGGGACGATGCGATCGAATCCCGTGGTGTGGAGCAGCTTCGTGATCGCCTCGCGATCGCTGTAGATCACGACACGACCCTCGGAGTCGCGGATTCGACGGATGCCGCCGATCAGCGCACCAAGTCCGGCTGAGTCCATGAACTGCACGCCGGAGAGGTTGACGATCACGCGTGGCTCGTCGGCGAGCTCCGCAAAGGCCTCACGAAACTGGGCGACCGAGTAGGCATCGAGTTCGCCCTCAGGACAGAGGTCGACCTGCGTTCCGTCGTCGGAGCGGTTGGTGTGGATCTCGAGCACGGCCGCATCGTAACCCCAACCGTTGATTCCCCACACGCGGCGGCCCAACATGGGGGACGGGCCTCGGCGGGTGTACGATTTCGCCCCGTGACGGACATCCTTCTCGCCACCGACGCCGACTGGCTTGTCGACGACGTCGAGGCCGCCCTTGGCGGCGCCCACCTGATTCATCGGGTGCGAGCC
>CALKOE010000009.1 GCA_938091985.1 uncultured Acidimicrobiales bacterium
GCCCACACGGCGCACCGTGTTGTTCGGTCTCGGCGCGACCGCGTTGGTCGCGTCGTGCTCTTCGACGGACAGCCCCACGGCGAACCCCAGCACCACCACGACCGCCTCCGCTGCGGGCACGTCGACCACAACCACCGCGACGTCGAGCACTGAGGCTGCGCTTTTCACATCGGCCGACTTCGACGGGGTCGGCACGTGCACCACACTCCCGCGATCCACCGCTGGACCGTTCGGCCTCGCCGAACAGTTCGTCCGCAGAGACATCACCGAGGACTACCCCGGCCATCCCCTCAGGCTCGGACTCCGAGTCACCAACGCGAACTGCGATCCCCTCTCCGACGCGGAGGTCGAGATCTGGCACGCCGACGCCACCGGCGACTATTCAGCGTTCAATGACGGGGGCACCGGGAAGGACGAGGGCCGCGGCACCACGTTCCTGCGAGGCACGCAGATCACCGACGGCGACGGGATCGCGGCCTTCGAGACGATCGTGCCGGGCTGGTACCCGGGACGAGCCGTCCACATCCACATCACGATTCGCGCCGCCGACGGCACCGAACGCACCGGGCAGCTCTTCTTCGACGAGGCCTTCCTCGCCGCTGTCTTCGCGGAGCCCGACTATGTCGCCAACGGCACCGCCGACACCGCCAACGCGGCCGACTTTGCCGCAGCCGGACTCAGCCCCGACATGCTCGTGCAGACCGTCGACGGCGATACCGCCCGCGGCGCAGGCACTGTCGGCCTGCTCAACGTCGCGCTCTGAGCCGTTTCCTGGGTGTCAGCCCGCCGCGGCGGGCGCTAACCTCGTCGACGGAAGGTTGCCAGAGCGGACGAATGGGGCGGCCTCGAAAGCCGTTGTGGCCTTAGGGTCACCATGGGTTCAAATCCCATACCTTCCGCCACGAATCGCCGTCTGCTGGGTAGCCCCGGTAGGCGGCGATTTCGCGTCTGGCGTCGGCTCAAACTCGCTCGGCTGTGTAGATCGGCGTGAGGTAGGGGCGCTGGACCACGCCGCCGAACTGATCGATGGCGAGCTGTTCCAGGTCGTCGAGCACGGCTGCCCTGACATCGGGCTCGAGAGCCATCCACGGCGAGAACGAGGCGAACATCCGGCGCAACTCTCGCGCCGTGTGCTCCCCAGTCCAGGACACGGCCTCGTGAACGACGGGTCCGAACAGGCCAGTGCCATCTATCTCTGCCACCCGAGTCTCGACGTCGAGTGCGAATGGGTGTGCCCCGACTCCGGCGCTACCAGCGGAAGTGTTGTCGACGAGCTGAGGGGCGTGTTGGCGGAGAACCGGTTGGAGCGCCTCGTGGAACGGGTCCGGGCGGGCCGGGTCACCGAAGTAGTTCCACCACAGAGCCAGGAATCCCCCTGGGCGCAGTGCCTCACCGCAGCGCTGGAGACCACGTTCGGCTGGGACCCAATGGAACGAAGTACCGGCCGCGACCAGGTCGAACTCCCCCGCGGGCAGGTCCGCGTCCTCGAATAGGCTGACGACAACTTCGAGATCGCAATCGACGTACTTCGATGCGACGAGCTCGGCCAACTCGCTCCCGAGCTCAATCGCGACCACCGTGGCGCCCGCATCGAGCAGGGGCCCAGTCGCTTGCCCGGTCCCCGGTCCAATCTCCAGAACCCGACACCCGGGCCCGAGCCCGCATCGCTCTCGCAAGAGTTCGAACAGCTCCGGCGGATACCCCGGCCGGCCGTCCTCGTACTCCTGAGCGCTCGCGGTGAACAGCGAGCGCCTCTGGCGGTGAGCCTCGAACGACGACTCCATGCCGCGCCAGCTACTCGGTGGGCCGGAAGTCGATGATCGACCAACCGGTTTCGGCGACGAAGTCGACCAGCTCCTGTTGCTCGGGGCGCGCCGACATGTTGATGCCGAGATTTCGGGCGCCCCGCTTGAGTCCGATGTCATCGAGGATGGCGAACATCCGGTCCGCCACCGCTCCTGGGTCCGAAATCATGTGGCCTTCGACGGCAACGAGTTGACGGCCGAGCTGGAGCTGCGCCGGCCAGCCTTCGCTGAAGTTGTGACGAAACCCCGAGGGTGTTGTGGTGAACACCAAGCCGTCGGTTCCGTCGAACCGACTCACCGGAGTCCGCAACGACCGCCCCGACCTACGACCCGTCCAGTTGATCACCATCATCTCGCGAGACAGTGAGCCGACGCCCGTCCTGATGAGGACGCGCATCACGGGATTCATCAACCTCAGCAGGCGATCCGACAGGTGGGTCGCGCTGATCTCGGCCATGCCCAACCGTAGCGCTCTGCTCCGTCGCGGCCCCGAGCGAACTGCAGCGGTTGGCCATCAGGTCGCCGGGGTAGTTTCGGCGAATGGACGAATCCAGATCAGCCTTGGTCACCGGGGCGGCGAGTGGGATCGGACTCGCGCTCTCCACCCTGCTGTCCGAGCGGGGCCATCTGATGCGGCTCTTCGACCTTGATGGCGATGCGCTTGCCGTCGCGGCCACCCAGCTCGACGCCGAGATCGCCGTCACTGGCAATGTCGCCGACCCGGCAGCGATGCAAGCCCTAGCGGACCGCGTCGGCGCGGTCGATCTGCTGTGCCTGCACGCCGATGCGCACGAGCACATTGCCGGAGTCGAACGGCGAGGGGGCGCCGTCTACATAGAGCGACAGTCCCTCGCTCGGTGACTGGTAGCCGTAGTCGAACGCGTTGACGAACTCCTCCACGCGCACCGAAGCCGGGTCGGGCATGACCCCTTCGTCGAGCCAGCGACGGGTGATCGTGTAGGCCCCGGTGTCGACGTCGAGCGCGAAGGTCGAGCGATTGTCGACATCGGCGTCCACGAACGGACGAATTCCGTAGTCCTCGAACTCATTGCCATCCAGTCGATCCGGATCAGGATCCTCCTCACCGAAGAAGTCGTCGCCGGAGTCGGTGGTGAAATCATCGAAGCCACCGCTGTCACCGTCACCACTGGCGGTCTCCGTCGCCGAGTCGTCGGCCGACCCACTGTCGTCTGCGTCGTCACCGCAGGCCGCGGCAAGCAGGGCCAGAACCACGCCGATGACGATGAGGAATCGCGCATCGAGTCGACGGCGGCGCGGCGGAACGAACTGATCAACAGGAGTATCCATGGTGGCTCCGACGTCGACGACGCTCGGCTGGGTCCCGCTGTCATCGAATCGCAATTGGCTCGTCACCGATCCGACGCGGACGTCATAGCTGTGGACAACCTTCGTTTCCCGCACAAGGGCAGGCTGAACTAGAAGTACGAACCATGACTTCCGGTGACGAAACCACGATCAATCTCGCGCTGATCGACAGCAGTGCTCCACGAGCGGGAATGCCCTATCCCGCCGGTGCACCCAATGTGGTGGTGATCGTGCTCGATGATCTGGGTTTCGCCCAGCTCGGGTGCTACGGCTCAGACCTCGACACGCCCAACATCGATCGACTGGCCGACCGCGGTCTCCGGTTCACCAACTTCCACACCACTGCGGTGTGTTCGCCGACACGGGCATGCCTGCTCACGGGTCGCAATCATCA
>CALKOE010000010.1 GCA_938091985.1 uncultured Acidimicrobiales bacterium
CCACCCGTGTCGATACCGCTCATGATGTCCCCTCACTGACGAGACGTGCCCTTGGATTCATCCACGCAATGATGAGATCGGCGACCAGCGTCGCTGCCATGTAGATGATCGCGACGATGAGGACACCGCCTCGCAGAAGCGGATAGTCGGCGCTGTCGGCCGCATTGAAGATCAGCTTGCCGAGGCCTGGGTAGTTGAACACGATTTCGAGACCGACCATGCCGCCGAACATGTAGCCCAGCTGGGTGCCGACCACCGCCACGGTCGGCTGCAACGCGTTGCGGAAAATATGGCGCCGAAAGACGTCGCGGGTCGAGATGCCCTTCATGAAGGCGGTCCGGGAATAGTCGGAGTCGAGCGCGGCAATTGTGCCTGCTCTCGTGACACGGGCGATGTAGCCGAAGTACACCGTCACCACCACGAAGGCCGGAAGAAGCATGTGCTGGAGTTGCGTGAACAATCCCGCGCCAGTGGGCGCGTTCGCGCCGACCTTGAAGAAATCGATGGGCACGGCGAGAACCGAGAGGAAGATCACCCCCGCGACGAATTCCGGGATGGAGGAAAGCGCCAAGCCGGTGTTGACGATCGTCCGGTCGATCCAGCTGTCCTTCTTGTAGGCCGCGAGCATCCCACCGGCGATCGACAGCGGCAGCAGCATCACGAGAGCGAAGGCGACGAGCTTGGTCGACTTCCAGAGCGCCGCCGAGACGAGACCCATCACCGTCTCACCGGGCTTCGTGAACGAGTCACCGAAGTCGAGAGTGAACACGCTTTTCGTCAGGTCGCCGAGCTGCGTTGCGACCGAGTCGTCAAGCCCCAGCGACTCTCGAACGCTGGCCAATCGCTCCGGCGAAGCAGTGCCCCCGGCGATCTTTCGAGCCGGATCACCCGGAGCAATGTTCGGAATGAGCGTGACGATCACAAGAATGATCAGCAACGTGATCAGCGACAGCCCCAGCCGTCGCAGAATGAATCTGACCACTCTTTCCCCTTCGTCCGTAGTCGAGTCTTTCACTGAAGAGGGCAGGGTCCAAACGAACCCTGCCCTCTCCGCACAGTCTGAGGCAGCCTGACGGCCGACCGGCTCAGGCCTTCAGGCCGGCCTTGCCGAACTGCATGTGGCCCAGTGCCGTCACCTCGACGCCACCGATCTTCGAGTCGTGGCCCGACAGGTAGTTGTAGAAGAACGGATACATGGCCGGGCCGTCCTCCTGGATCTTCTGCTGGATCCGGCCGACCGCAGACTTCTGACCTTCGACGTCGACGGCACCCTGGTATTCGGTGACGAGGGCGTCGTAGTCGGCGTCGGCATAGTTCGACGAATTCCAGTCGCCGTCGGTCTGCAATGCACGGGTGAAGTAGATGTCGGGCGTGGGCCGGTGGCCATAGTCGACGATGCCGATTTCGGCCGAGGCACCACAGGGAATACCGGGACCACTGGTTTCGGGCGAGGCACCCCAGCTTGCACCGGAGCACCAATACTCGCCGTAGAAGTCCGAGTTCGGCGTGACGCCGACGGTGAGGTCGAATCCGGCCTCCAAACAGTTCTGCTGCACGATGGCGGCGAGCTGAGGGATCTCCTGGATATCGCCCACCTGGAGCGTCGAGGAGATGCCGTCGGCGTAGCCGGCGTCGGAGAGCAGCTGCTTGGCCATCTCGATGTCGCGCGGGCGCTGCGGCGTTGCGGCCTCGTCGAAGAACGGCACCGCGGGATGTACCGGGTGGTCGTTGGCGACAATTGCTTCGCCCTCGAAGAGCGAGTCGACCATCTGCTGACGATCGAGGCAGTAGCCGACGGCCTGACGCACACGAACGTCGGCGTAGGGGCCATCGGGAGGCAACTGGGTGTTGAACCAGAGCTGGCGATGGTTGGCCGACGGCGGCTTCAGGGTCGTGAAGTTGCTGTCGTTCTGAAGGCCGACACCGTCGACGGCGCCGAACTGCTGAATCATGTCGATCTCGCGAGCGAGCATGGCCGCCACCTGTGTGGCGTTGTCGGCGAAGCCCTGGATGACCACGCTGTCGAGATTCGGTTTGCCGCCCCACCAGTTGGGGTTCGCCACGAACGTCGCCGTGAAGGTGGCGGCGTCGAAGTTGTCGAGCATGAACGCGCCGCTGCCGGCCGGCTTGGCGTCGAGCGTGGTGCCGTCGGAGTAGTCGACCGGAGTGATCAGTGACTGCGGGTTGTAGATCGACAACAGCACCGGCAGGTTGCCGTTGGCCTTGTCGAGGTTGACAACAACGGTCGTGTCGTCGGGGGTCTCAACTGCGCCTTCGCTCACGACACCGGCGAGACCGGCGCCGGCGATGACCATGCGGTCGATCGTCGCGGCCACGTCGGCGGAGGTGACGTTGCCGCCGCTGTGCCAGGTGGCGTTGTCGCGCAGGGTGAAGGTCCAGACGGTGCCGTCGTCGTTCGGCTCCCACGCGATGGCGAGGGCCGTCGGGCCGATGTTGCCGTCGCTCGCGAGGCCGACGAGGTACTCGAAGCTCTGCGACAGCACGCTGTAGGTGCCGAGGTCGAGCATGTTCAGGGGGTCGAGACCCGACGTGGCGTCGCCTTGCTGGATGCCGGCGCGAATCGTGCCACCTTGCTGCAGGGCACCACCACCACCA
>CALKOE010000011.1 GCA_938091985.1 uncultured Acidimicrobiales bacterium
GCGACGCGGGGCACCGGTCATCTGCGCGAGGCTGTCCACCAGCTCCGCGGGACCGCCGTCGGTCGCCAAGTGGACGGTGCCGAGGCGGCACTCGTGACACCCGGTGGCTTCTTCTTCAACCCACAGGGCGCAATTCTGCGAAGGGCATGAACATGCAATCCGAGACCGTGAGCGCCGACGACCTCATTTTGATCAGCGTCGACGACCACATCTGCGAGCCCGCCGAGATGTTCGAGGCCCACGTGCCGGCCCGCCACCAAGCCCAGGCGCCGCGCATCGAGACCGACGCAAACGGCTACCAACAGTGGTGGTACGGCGAGAAGATGGGTCGAAACCTCGGCCTCAACGCCGTGGCCGGCAAGCCGCCCGAGATGTTCAATGTCAACCCCAGCACCTACGAGCAGATGCGGCCGGGCTGCTACGACGTTGACGAGCGCGTGCGTGACATGTCGGCCGGCGGACAGCTCGCAGGGCTCAACTTTCCGAACTGGCCGGGTTTCGCCGGGCAGGTCTTGAGCGAGGGCCCCGACCGCGCGGTCAACCTTGTCATGATCCAGGCCTACAACGACTGGCACGTCGACGAGTGGTGCGCTGCGTACCCCGATCGTTTCATTCCTTGCGGCCTTGTCCCGCTATGGGACGCCGACCTCGCCGCCGCTGAAGTCCGTCGACTCGCGGCCAAGGGTGTCCGGGCCATCACGTTCTCCGAGAACCCCGCAGCTCTCGGCGTGCCGTCAATCCACTCCGGGTTCTGGGACCCGCTCTTCGGAGCCTGCAGCGACGAGGGTGTCGTGCTCTGCTGCCATATCGGATCATCGTCCAAGGGCATGAACACGTCACTCGACGCGCCCCAATCAGTGCCGATGACGCTCTCACCGGTGAGCACCATGTACACCCTCACCGACCTGCTGTGGTCCGACCTGTGGCATCGATTCCCCGCATTGAAGTTCGCGTTGAGCGAGGGCGACATCGGCTGGATCCCCTACATGCTGCAGCGCGCCGACCATGTGCAGCGCCGGCACCACGGATGGACGGAACACTCCTTCCCGGAGGCCTCGCCGAGCGCCACCGAGGTATTTCGCGCCCACATGCTCTGCTGCTTCATCGAGGATCCCGTCGGGGTAGGACTCCTCGATCATTTCAACCTCGACCATGTGATGTGGGAATCCGACTTTCCCCACAGCGACAGCTCGTGGCCGTACGCGCCCGAGAGCCTCGCGGCACAGTTCGCCGGCACTTCGGCGGACGTCATCGACAAAATCACGCACCTCAATGCCATGGAACAATTCGGCTTCGACCCGTTCTCGTTGCGGCCGCGCGATCGCTGCACGGCTGCGGCGCTGCGAGCCGAAGCGACCGACGTCGACACTGTCACCCACGTAGGCCGCGCCCCCGACGAGACCGACCGCGAATTCTTCCGGGAGATCTCCACCCGCGCACTGCGCGGGCAGAAGAAGTGATCTCCACAATCGACGACCTCACCGCGTTCCGAAGAGCGCGGGCAGAGTTCGAACGCCGCCTCGACAATGTCTCGGTGGAGCAACACGGGCTTCCCACACCGTGCGCCGAGTGGGACGTGATCACGCTCATCCGCCACGTGATCGACGGCGACACCTTCGCCACCCTGATCCTCGAAGGCGCAAGTCTCGGCGACGCGTTCACGGCACTCGTGGGCATGGACAACTCACGCGAGTTCGCCCACGAGGCCGATGTGCTCGACGCGGCGTTCGCCGCGGCGGCGCGAGACCAGACGGTCGACCACCCAGTCGGCCCGACCTCGGTCGGGGACTTCCTCGACTTTCGCACCACTGACTACGCCGCCCATGCCTGGGATCTCGCCCGCGCGACCGGCCAAGACGAGACGCTTGACTCGGAACTGATCGAACTTCTCTGGGAGCGATCTGAGCGCCGGCTCGACAGCTTCGTCTCGTCTGCGGAGTTCGGCGGCGGGCCCTCGGAGGCGGGTTCTGCGGGCACTGGGCAGATACAGGGTCGGTGGCTCGACCGGATCGGCCGACGCCCCTAGCCGAGGCGCTCGCGCGGGCCGCATCCCGGTGGGTCGAACCACGGTTCGTCCAATGCCGAAACATTCGACTACAGCGTCTCGATGCGCCGTCTCACCACCCTCATCGCTCTCCTGCTCTCGTTCGCTCTTTTGGCCGCCTCCTGCGGCGACGATGACACGTCGACGAGCGATGAGACGACCACAACGACCACCGAAGCGGCTGACGCCGACGACCCTGATCCGGTCGACGATTCGGACAGCGAGACCGGCACCGAAACCGAAGAACCGACCTCGCCCGACGTGGAACTGACAGCGTCGGCCACGGGAATCACCGAGGAGATCATCCGCATCGGCCTCGCGATTCCCGACGTGAGTGCCTTCTCCAACAGCGGCGATCAGGCCGCCCGCTACCAGGTGGTCGTCGACGAGATCAACGACAACGGTGGCGTGATCGGTCGCCAGATCGACCTCGTGATCGTCGAGTGGGACCTGCTCGACTCATCGGGTTTCGACGCTGCGTGCGTGGAGTTGACCGAGGACGAGGAAGTCTTTGCCGTCGTCTCCAGGACGCCGGCGAACTTCGGTGACATGACCTGCTTCACCGACCTCGGCGACACCGTCACGATCAACGGGCTCGACCTCGATGCTGCCCAGGCCGAGCAGTCCGACGGGAAGCTCTTCAGCGTTCTCTCTGACACCTCCGCCGCACTTCTCGGCGGCATCGAGCTTCTCAGCGACGAACTTGCAGACGCGAAGATCGCGATCACCGCGGCCGACGATCGCGGCGGGCAGGCAACCGCAGACGAGCTCGCTGCGCTCCTCACCGATCTCGGATTCGACGTCGTGGCGACAACCTTCAGCACGGTCGCCTACAGCGCCGACCCCGTTGCCTCGCTCACCGAGCAGGATCGTTTCGCCGAGATCTGGAACAGCGAAGGCGCCACCCACGTGATCGGCATCGGCAACGGCGTGGTCGGAGCCGCCTACGCGATCGACAACCTGGACCTCGAGGGCGACATGGTCCTCATCACACCGAACCTGAACCCACGCACCCTCAACAGCCTTGGCGCCGACCTGGCCGTGCTCCAGATGATCGGCGTCGCTGCGCCTTCGCCCGGTACGGTCGCTGAGCAAGGCCTCCACGGCATGCCCGAGTGCATTTCGCTGATCGAGGAGAAGCTCGGCGAGACCGTCATCTTCTTCCCGGAGGAGGAAGAGCTCAACGCACTTCCCTCGACGTTCCAAGCTTGTGCCGCGTTCGACTTCCTCACCGCCGCGCTCGAAGCCGTCGGACCCAACCCCACCCGAGACGAGTTCCTCGCCTTGACCGACGCCGGATTCTCATTCGAGATGACCGGCGCCGCCACGGCCTCGGTCGCCGCCGGCAAGTCCTACATGAACGACGATGCCGGCACGATCTACGACTGGGACGGCACGGCGTTCACCGCGCGAGGCTGAGCGCCTCGGTCAACCGACCGATTCGATCCAGTCGAGCGCTTCGCGGTAGCTGCGGGCCACGGGAAGGTCGGGGTACTTCTCCGGCAGCCCGTCGGGCGGGTGGATGAAGCTCGACGCATCGGCAGCGAGCAGCATGCCGAGATCGTTGTGTGAGTCGCCCATTGCGGTCACGTGGTAGTTGAGCGCCTGATAGCACTCGACCGCGCGTTTCTTCGGGTCGGCGACCCTCGGCGAGAACGAGACGATGCGGTCGTCTTCGACCGTCAGCCGATGGCAGAGAAGATGCGGCCGACCGAGCTGTTCCATGAACGGATCGGCGAACTGCTCGAACGTGTCGGACAACAAGACGACCTGGTGTTGCGATCGCAGCTCATCGAGGAACGCCTTCGCTCCGTCGAGCACACCGAGTCCGCCGATGACCTCTTGGACCAGCGACAGCGAGATGCCGTGTTGATCTAGCACGCCGATACGGAAGTCCATCAGTGACTGGTAGTTCGGCTCGTCGCGAGTGGTGCGGCGAAGGTCGTCGACTCCGGTCCGTTCGGCGACCGCGATCCAGATCTCCGGTGTGACGACGCCCTCCATATCGAGGGTGATGACTCGCTGGAGGTTGCTCACGAGACGAGTCCGGCGGCGAGTTCCTCGGCCAGTTCGTCGCCATCGCCGAACGCAAGATCGAGTGCCCATGCACGCTTGAGGAAGAGGTGCGCGTCGACCTCCCACGTGTAGCCCATGCCACCGTGGACCTGCACGCACGCTTTGCCGCAGAACTCGGCCGCTTCGCCCGCCACGATCCGGGCCGTCGACGCAGC
>CALKOE010000012.1 GCA_938091985.1 uncultured Acidimicrobiales bacterium
CGACGGTGTTCTCCACGTTCAGCCGCAGCGGCACGCGAATTGATCCCGTGCTCGTCACCTCGGTCGTCAACCCCGACGGCACGCTCCTCTACGAATACGTTCCGAAACCCCGCCCCATCCTCACCCAGAGCGTCGCCCACCAACTCACCTGGGTCCTCGAGGGAGTCATCACCGGCGGCACAGGACGACGAGCCCAGTTGGCCGACGGTCGCCCGGCAGCCGGCAAGACCGGCACAGCCCAGCTCAACGGCGACGCCACGTTTGTCGGCTACACCGCGCACCGCACCACCGCGGTCTGGGTCGGCTTCCCCGAAGAGGTCACACCGATGACCAATTACTTCAACGGGGGCCGCGTCGAAGGCGGCACCTTCCCGGCGCTCATCTGGAAGGGCGTGATGGATCGCGCCCACGACGGCATCCCGGTCGAGGACTTCCCGGCCCCGCCGCCGAGCAGCACCAGCACCACACTCCCGGTCATTCCCGAGACGGTCCAGGTCCCGAATCTCATCGGTCGCACCGTTTCCGACGAGTTGTTCGCAGAGCTCGCAGGCGGGTTCTTCGAGCTGAATCCCTTCGAGGTCGAACGTGACGACGTGCCCGAAGGACAGATCGTGTCGCAGGTGCCTGCAGCCGGAATCGTGGCGCCTGGCAACACCGTCATCACGGTGGGTGTCGCGATCGCTCCTCTCACCACCCCGGTCCCCGACGTGATCGGCATGACCGAAGCGGTCGCTCGTCAGACCCTCGCGGGCGATGACTTCCTCCAGGAGATCAGCTACGAAACCGACCCCGAACCCGGCGAGGGCGGCGTTGTCCCAGGCATCGTCTGGGCCCAGGATCCACCGGGTGGCACCGAACGCGAGGGCGTCGACACAGTGCGGCTGAAGGTCAATCCGTTCCCGGAGCCACCCGAAGAAGGCGAAGACTCTTGACGACCGCGTACGACGCCCCTCACGACGAACTCGAGGGGCCCTACTGGAACAAGACGCGCCTCGGACTCGTCGTTGTCGTTGTTCTGATCATCGCGATGTGGGTGTGGATCTACGTCTTCGCGCCTCGCACCAACCCCGATCGTCTGACGAACCGGGAGTTCGTCACCCAGGCCGAAACACTCTGCGCTCCGTATGCGCAGCAGATTCTCGACATCCCGCCCGGGAACACGGCCACAACTCCCGCCGAGCGAGCTCGCCAAGTCGAACTCGGAACCGACATCACCCGCGAGATGATCGAGGCGCTCGAAGTCGCCGCCGCTCAGGTGACTGATCCTGACGAGGTCGAGATTCTCGAAGCGTGGTTCGTCGACTGGCGCGCCTACGTGGCCGATCGCGAGGCCCACATCGTGCGCCTCGAGAGCGCCACTGCCGACAGCTCAGCCCGCGATCTCGCATTCACGCTGACCGAGCGGGCGTCGGGCGGGTTCTACACCCGGCGGATCGACGGCTTGGCGAATGTCAACGGCATGACATCGTGCCGGGTGCCTGAAGACGTCTGAGTCTGATCAGCGATCGGCAAGAAGCGCTGCCGCCAGCTGAAACCCGCGAGCGGCCATCCGCCGCAGACCGTCATCGACACCGAGGCCTTCGAGCTCGTTCTCTGCCACCCAGCGTTGATCCTGCGATTCGTGGTTCGCCACCACTGCGGCATCGCTCGGCGCCAACACGAGGAAACGCACGTCGTAGTGATCGTGTGCATCCTCCTTCGGCGGGTCAACCCGATGGATGTCGAGGTCGAGCGCGATGGGGTGGACGAGGAGACCGTCGATCCCGGTCTCCTCCTCCGCTTCCCGCAGGGCCACTGCGGGGAGGTTGGCATCGCCGTCGGCGTGTCCTCCGGGCTGGACCCAGATCTGCAATTTCGTGTGAAAGAGCATCAGGGTGCGTTCCGCCGCAGCGTCGACCACGAACGCACTTCCGGTGAGGTGACCAGGGCGTTCGCTGCGATCAAGGGGTTGAGGGCGTGTCTCGAGAAGCCACCGCATGCGATCGCGACTGTCAGCCAGCTCCGCGCTCTGCACCGGTGCAATCGCGGCCCAGGCGTCGCCAACACGCGTCGACGAGGCCAGGCGAGGATCGCGAGCGGACAGAAGGGCAGACATCGAGCTGAAAGCTACCGGGGTCGAGCGCGATCCTCGCAGAGGGGCGACGGAGGGGCCGGGCGGCTCACCTCCGGTGCTCCGTCGGTCGCAAAGCGCCACGGCAGCTCGGTGCCCTGCGATAACCCGATCCTGGGGCCCACGGCCGGCGACGTCGGCGGAGGGGTGCCGTCGTCACGAATCGAGACCCCCATTTCGGCTCGAACGAGATCGGCGCCGTCGTGCATCTCACCGATTCCGAACGCCTGGGCGAGCTTCGCCGGCCCGTTGGAGATGTCGACATCGCGCTTCGCGGCGGGTCGACGACCGCGCAGCAACGCGACGCCCCTCAGAGGCGCGACCGCGCGCACCAACACCGCGCCGGGAGTGCCCGTCTGGTCGGTGACGACATTGGCGCACCAGTGCATGCCGTAGGTGAAATACACGTAGAGGTGCCCGGCCTGACCGAACATCCCCTCGGTTCGTGGGGTCACACCCCGAAAGGCATGAGAGCCGGGGTCGTCGCTCCCCCGGTACGCCTCGACCTCGACGATGCGCCCGGCAACGCCAGGCGCCACGAGCACCTTGTTGAGCAGGTCAGGAGCGACTTCGAGCGTCGGCCGGGCAAAGAAGCGACGACCGAGACGATGACTCACCCGTCGAGGGCAGCCTTGAACCGCTCGATCTGGGCGACCACAGCGGCCGGAGAGCCTCCACCACGAGTGGTTCGCCGCGTGACCGACACACCAGGTTCGAGGAGGGCAGCGGCCTCAGCCCCGAGATCAGGGTGAGCAGCGACCAGTTCTGGGAGTGAGCCCTCGCCGGCAAGTGCGTTGCGCACCTGCTCCCCCACCACGGCATGGGCGCTTCGAAACGGCATTCCGCCGGCCACGAGCCACTCGGCCAGGTCTGTCGCCGCGGCGTAGGGCGAGGAGGCCTGTGCGGCCATCGCATCGGTACGAAACGTGGTCGACTCGATCATCCCATCGAGGGCAATGAGCGTGAGACGGACCGTGTCGATCGCGTCGAAGAGCGGCTCCTTGTCCTCCTGCATGTCCTTGTTGTAGGTGAGCGGAAGCCCCTTCATCGTGGCGAGCAGGCCGGTGAGGTTGCCGATCAGACGACCAGCCTTTCCTCGGGCTAGTTCCGCGATGTCGGGATTCTTCTTCTGCGGCATCATCGACGATCCGGTCGAGAAGGCATCGTCGAGCTCGACGAAGCCGAATTCCGTCGACGCCCACAGAATCAGCTCTTCGCCCATTCGGCTGATGTGCACGCCGAGCAGCGAGAGCGCGAACAGCACTTCGGCCACGAAGTCGCGGTCGCTGACCGCGTCGAGGCTGTTGTCGAAGACCTTCGCGAAACCGAGTTCGGCCGCCGTCATCTCGGGATCGAGCGGAAGAGATGAGCCGGCAAGGGCCCCCGCACCGAGCGCCGAGACGTCGACCCGCACCGCGGCATCGTCGAGTCGCTCGACGTCGCGTTGCAGCGCCCATCCGTGGGCGAGGAGGTGATGGGCCAGCGCGACCGGCTGGGCCTGCTGAAGATGGGTGTAGCCCGGCAGGTAGGCGTCGCCGGCTGCTTCTGCCTTGGCCAGCAGTGTTCGCTGCAGACGCACGACGAGATCTCGGATCTCCGCGACTGCGGACCGGGTCCAGAGCCGGAGATCGGTGGCGACCTGGTCGTTGCGACTCCGCCCTGTGTGCATCTTGGCGCCGGCGGGCGCGATCTCGGTAACGCCGCGCTCGACCGCGGTGTGGATGTCTTCGTCGCTCACCGCGAATTCGAACGAGCCGTCGGCGATTGCCGTCTCGACCTGGTCGAGGGCGGCGAGGATCTCGTCGCGCTCGAGATCGGTGAGGAGCCCGACCGCGGCCAGCATGGTCACATGGGCGCGCGAGCCGGCGATGTCTTCGCGAAACATCCGCCGATCGAACGGCAGCGAGTCGTTGAGCGCCTGTAGCGCTTCCGACGGCCCGCCTTCGAAGCGTCCGTGCCAGAGCTGACCGCGTTCGGTCACGTCATCCCCGCTTCCGGGCGAGGTTGCGCAGCCGTAGCGCGGTCAGCTTGATGAAGCCCTCCGCGTCGGCCTGGGTGTAGGCACCCTCGTCGTCTTCGAACGTTGCGATCTTCTCGTCGAACAGCGAGTCGTCAGACTTGCGGCCGGCGATGTCGACGTTGCCCTTGTAGAGCCGCACCCGCACATCTCCGTTGACGTACTCCTGGCTGTGGTCGATCGCGACCTGGAGCATCTCGCGCTCAGGGCTCCACCAGAAGCCGTTGTAGATCAGCTCCGCATACTTCGGCATGAGCGAGTCCTTCAAGTGCGCGACCTCGCGGTCGAGCGTGATCGACTCGATCGCCCGATGGGCGCGCAGCATGATCGTGCCGCCCGGGGTTTCGTAGGCACCGCGACTCTTCATGCCGACAAAGCGGTTCTCGACGATGTCGAGCCGACCGACGCCGTTGGCCCCGCCCACTCGGTTGAGTTCGGTGAGCACCTCGGCCGGGCTCATGGCCTTGCCGTCGATGGCGACGATGTCGCCCTTTTCGTAGGTGAGGTCGACGTAGGTGGCCTCGTTCGGAGCCATCTCCGGGCTCACGGACCAGCGCCACATCTCGCTCGGGGGTTCAGTGAACGGGTCTTCGAGCGGACCGCCCTCGAAGGAGATGTGGAGCAGGTTGGCGTCCATCGAGAACGGCGACTTCTTGCCCCGCTTCATCTCGATCGGGATATTGCGTTCGGCTGCGTAGTTCATGAGCGACTCACGAGAGCCGAGATCCCACTCGCGCCACGGAGCGATCACCTTGATGTCGGGCGCCAAGGCGTAGGCGCCGAGCTCGAATCGCACCTGATCGTTGCCCTTGCCGGTGGCGCCGTGGCTGATGGCGTCGGCGCCATGTTCCGCCGCGATCTCCACGAGCCGCTTGGCGATCAGCGGCCGAGCGATGGAAGTCCCGAGCAGGTACTCACCCTCGTAGATCGTGTTGGCCCGAAACATCGG
This sequence comes from uncultured Acidimicrobiales bacterium, assembly GCA_938091985.1. Taxonomy (GTDB): domain Bacteria; phylum Actinomycetota; class Acidimicrobiia; order Acidimicrobiales; family Aldehydirespiratoraceae; genus JAJRXC01. Next base: position 5,077 of record CALKOE010000012.1, read on the forward strand.
ATACACGTAGTCGCGGACGAACTCTTCGCGAAGGTCTTCGATGTGGATGTTGGCTTCGGGCACACCCATCTGAATGGCCTTGGCCCGAGCCGGTTCGACCTCTTCGCCCTGGCCCAGGTCGGCCGTGAACGTGATCACTTCCGCGTCGTAGGTCTCCTGCAACCAGCGCAGGATGATCGAGGTGTCGAGACCGCCGCTGTAGGCGAGTACAACCTTCATGTCAGTTCCACTTCTTTCGGGGGTTCTAGAGCCCCGCCAGGTCGCGAAGGCGATCGGCGAGATCGGTGCCGCTGATGGATTCGGCGGCTACCACGAGCAGGGTGTCGTCTCCGGCGACGGTACCGAGGATGTCGTCGATGCCCGCCCGGTCGAGGGCCGACGCGACGACATGTGCGGAGCCCGGCGGAGTGCGGAGCATCACGATGTTGGACGACGAGGTGAT
>CALKOE010000013.1 GCA_938091985.1 uncultured Acidimicrobiales bacterium
CCGGAATCGGACGTCTGCTGATCCAACAAGCAGTCCAGGATTGCGAAGCCGCTGGCGTCCGCCGATTCTCCCTCTTCACCACCGACGATGGTCGGCCGCTCTACGAGTCACTCGGCTTCGCCGACGAGCCCGGATGGCTGAACCGGTATGTCCCGCCCGGCCGGGACTAGCTACCGCTCGAGCAACGCTGAATGAAGTCGCTGATGATCGGCAGCGCAAGCTCCGCCTGATCGCGGTAGGCCCCATGCCCACAGTCGGCGAAACGATGGAACTCGACGAGGTCCGCGGGGAGCGCCGCCGCGATCTCGACCTGATCCTCGATCGGTGTGGCCGGGTCGTCCTCACCGCCCAACACGAGCGTCGGACACACCACGTTGGCCAGGCCCGGGAGCAGATCGAAGGTCTGATACTCACCCCGGAAGAAGTCGTAGAGCACCTCGAGCCGATACACGGTTCGAGAAGAGCCATGAGGATCGCCCGGACGTCGGTTGTAGAGCGGCATCGCCTCCGACATGAACGGGCCCAGCGTCTCGTCGCTCGGATCGGCGTAGAACGCGGCGGCGACCTCTCGGACGCCAGGTCCACCCAGCCGCTCGAAGACATCGAGGTTGCGCGCTTCGTTCTTGCGGGCGCTCGTGCTGGAGAAGATCAGCCCGGCCGCGTGGCCGGGGTGGCGGGCGCCGTAGGCCATGGCAACCATCCCCCCGAACGACTGTCCCAGCACGATGGGCTGGTCGACGCCGAGCACATCGCAGACCGCGCGCACGTCGTCACCCCACTGATCGAGCGTCCACGACCCGGGCGGCCCGGCGTCGCTGCGTCCGTTGCCGCGATGGTCGAGGTAGATCACCTGGGCGATGTCACGTAGCGACGCCAGTTCGGTCTTGAACGGGCTGTGGTCCATCCCCGGACCGCCGTGCAACACGACGACCACCGGACGCTTGACCATGTCCGCCCCGTCGGCGACATATTCGGCTCCGTCGACGTCGACGAAGAGCCGCACACCACCACCCACATCGACCATCACGGCTCTCACCCCCGGTGCCGCCGACGGTAACAGAGCACGATGCCGAGCGAACTAGAGCACGAGTCCGAGCGACCAATAGACCGGGAAACCTACGACAAAGGCAACGGCAAGCGAGCCGCTCCGTCGCACAGCCAGCGCCGCAGCGATGACCGCGACCACATCGGCGGCCGCAGGAAGAATGAGATCGGTGCGGTCGAGGAACAACGACGATGCGACGATCGCACTGAGCATGGTCGGCGCGATCAGCGAGAGCCGAGCTGTCCACGTCGAGTCGAGTCGTTCGCCGACACCGCTGACCACCATCGAGATGCGGATCAGGTAGGTGCCGCCCGCGGCGAGAGCGAAGACGAGGAGCGCGCTCATCAGCCTTCCTCCCCGATCAAGCGGGCACCCACGGCGACACCGACGACGGCAGCGACAGGGAGCGCCAATCCGGCGAGCACCGGGCTGGCCAGCACCACGACGATGGCGCCGCCGATTGCGGCCACCGCGTCCGCTCGACGACGCACGGCCGAGCCGAGCATGCCGGCGAAGGCCAGGGGGCCCGCCATCTCGAGCCCGACGCCGCTCGGCAAGATGTTGCCGACCAGGTAGCCGACCGGAAAGAACGACAGGTAGGCACCGACGAGCACCGCGCTGGCGGTGACGTAGTAGCGCACTCGCCACGACACGTCGTGGTCGGCGGTGAACGTGCGTTGCAGGAGCAAGAACTGTTGATCCACCAGCGGGATCGCGAGGAGGAGCCGTTTCCATCGCGGTACCTCGGCGAACCAGTGAGCGAAGCCGGCGCTGTACATGGCGAATCGAGCGTTCACCAGAATCGCCGCGCCAGCGGCTGCGAACAGTCCTCCTCCACTCACGAGGGTTTCGGTCAACACGAGCTGGGCCGAACCAGCGAGCAGAATCGCCGCACCGAGCCAACCGGCGACCAGCGAAATATCGGCGGCGGCGGTTGCCGCGCCGACCGCCATCGCAAACGGGGCGATCGGCAGCGCAAGCGGCGCAACATCGCGAACGGCCTGCCCCGCAGCACCGACGCGCCGATCGACGACCGAGACGGCGGTCATGCTGCGACCACCGGCCGGCACGTCTTCGGGGTCCACGGGCCACCCCACTCAGCAGCAACGACGGCCCGGTTCAACTCGGCTGAGGTGGGGCGGCGAAACGCCTCCTCAGAGATCCAACGTCGATAGTCGGCCTCGCCCATCAGCCCGGCGAGCATCTCGGTCTGGCTGGCGTGGTGGGCAAGCACCTCACGCTTGTCGTCGAGCGCAGCGCCGCCGAGCCTGACCACGAACTCGAGGTCGGCCGAGTCGACGCCGGTCGGTTCATCGGTCATCCAGATACCGACCTCGTCGTGAAATGAGCGCCACTCGTCGAGCCAGCCCGTGGTCTTGGCGGCGTAGCGAAGCTCACCGATTCCGGCCGCGAGCCACGCAGCCGTCGCCGCGAGTCCGCAGGCAACGTGGTCGAGATGGCCGGTGATGCCGTCCGGGCCGAATGTCACGGTGAGATCGGGACGAACCTCTTCCATCACGAGACGGACTGCGTCGGCGACCATGCCCGTATCGAGCCGATCGAGGAATCCGTCGGGAGCGCCGACGAAGCGAATGTCGGTGACACCGATCGTCGCCATGGCCTCACGGATCTCCGCTCTGCGGAGGAACGAGCGGCCGTCCAGCGTGCGGGGATCATCATCGGCGAATCCGAGCTCTCCATTGGTCAGGGCGAGCACCGTCACTTCTCCTCCGGCGGCGATCACTTCGGCCATGAGACCGGCGCTCAGGTACGCCTCGTCGTCCGGGTGGGCCCACACGCCGAGGAGGCGGTCCGGGAGAGAGCCGCTGGTTTCGGCCGGAAATTCGTCAGGGCTGGTGGGGATGGGGCGAGTGGTGTTCTGCATGCCCCCATTCGTACGAAATCCCCGCGCCGCGGTCTTGGAGAGGGTCTGAAGATTTCACTCATTTCTCTCCACATCTTCTCCAGGCTGCCTCCATGACCCGCAGGGCACCGTCGCCGCATGGTGGGGCCATGCCCTACACAACCGCACTCATCATCGGCGCCGGCCACCACAGCGTGGCCATGAGCCACAACCTCGACCAGCGCCACATCAACCACGCCATGCTCGAACGCACCGAACAGCGCAACACCACAGTGCGCTCGCTTCGACGAATGGGCGGCGGCTACCCCGGCTGGGAGGTCTGCACCGACGATGACCTCTGGTTCGCTCGCACCGTGGTGATTGCCGAAGGTTCAGCTGACGCACGACCGCGCCACGCATGGCTCAAGGAGCCCGTGCTCGACGAGCGCGGCGAGATCCGCCACTGCGACGGCGTCGTCGCCGACGGGCTCTACGTCTTGGGCCCGGAGCCCACAGGAACAACCGACATCGCCGACGAACTGTGCGCCCACCTCGACCGAGTCCCGCTCGTCGTCTGATCGTCGCCAAACAGAAAGAGGAGACTCGCCATGAATCAGAACCACACCCACTACGACGCCGTGATCGTCGGCGCCAGAGCCGCCGGGGCCTCGACCGCAATGCTGCTCGCCCGCGCTGGGCTCGATGTACTCGTCGTCGACAAGGCCCCCTCCGGCGCCGACACGCTCTCGTCGCATGCATTGATGCGCCACGCCGTGTCGCAGCTCGACCGTTGGGGCCTGATCCCCGCTCTGGTCGACGCCGGCACCCCAGTCATCCGTCGCACGGTGTTCAGCTATCCCGGCAACGACGTGGCCATCGACATCCGGCGCCAGGGTGACGCTGAGGGCCTCTACGCGCCACGACGAACCGTGCTCGACCCGATTCTCGTGGACGCCGCCCGTCAGGCCGGCGCCGACGTTCGTCACGAGACGACGCTCACCGCGATCGTCCACAACGACGACGGTCGCGTGGGCGGCATCGACGTGATCGATCGCTCTGGTCGTTCGTACACGGCCACCGCCGACATCGTGATCGGCGCCGACGGGCTCCACAGCAAGGTCGCCCGGTCGCTCGATGTGCCCGCCACCCGATCAGGGACGGCGGCCAACGCGGTCGTGATGCGCTACGTGGCGGGCAGCGGGCTGCCCTCCGACGAATATCGTTGGCTCAATCAGGCGCACCGGATCGGCGGCGTCATCCCCACCAACGACGACACCCATTGCGCCTTCATTTCAGTACCGCCAGCGGATTTTCGAGCCGCCCGTCACGACGTGGAGACACTCTTCTGGCGAGGACTCCACGATCTCCACCCCGACATCGCCGCGGCGCTACGAGTCGCCGACCCGGTGGGGCCGTTCCGCACATTCCCCGGCCACGTCGGCCAGTTTCGCCAAGCCAGCGGCAACGGATGGGCGCTGGTCGGCGACGCCGGCTACTTCAAGGACCCTGGCGCAGCCCACGGCATCTCCGACGCCCTTCGCGATGCCGAGTTGCTCGCCAATGCGATCGTCGATGGCGACCTTGCCGGCTATGGCCCCACACGCGACCGCCTCTCGGCCGAGTTGTTCGATTCGCTCGAATCGGTCGTCGACTGGAGCTGGACCCTCGACGAGCTCCCAGCCCGTCACTTCGCGATGGGCAAGGCGATGGCCAACGAGCACAAGGCCGTGCAGGCGCTGTGGGCGGCTCGCCGACCGCTCGCGGCGGCCTGAGCTCGTCTATTCGGCGACGGCGTCGGGCGACGTCCAGCCGAACGGGAGGTAGAGGCCGGCCGCGAGGTTCTCGTGCATCCCGTAGCCGACCCGACCGTCGTTGGTCTCGTGGCGACACAGCGTCTCGTTCAAGAGCGCGATGTCGATTCGCTCGACGGGGGCCCCGATGGGCGTGTCGACGCCTTCGACCTTGAGGTCGGCTCCCTGCCACACGCCATGGCCCCAGTAACCGTCGTACATGTAGCCCGATCCGGCCTTCAGGTAGACGGTGCGCAGCGGCGTCGTGGTGATTCGGAGGTCGGACGCACCGTCGCCACTGAACCAGATCTCGGCCTTCTCGACCTCACGGGTGCCGGGGAAATACGTGATGTCGATCTCCGGGCGACCGAGGTGCTCCGGTTCACGATCATCACCGAGGTTGTAGAGCTTCACGGCCTCTTCGAGGATCCGACGGCCCGCGTGGTCGTTGTCGATGGTGATCTTCACCATGTGGTCGTCGAACTGGATCGGCAACCAGTTGTGGAAGAAGCCCATCGACATGTCGGGATGGATCTTCCCGCCGATGCCCTTCGGCTCCGGTTCGCCGACGCCATGGCGCACACCCCAGCTGTGGTCGCGCGCACCCATCCAGCGATCGGGCGTGATCTCGTAGCGCTCACCGTCGACCTCGAGCCACCCCTCGTAGGACCCGACGTGGGCCAACCGGTAGGTGTTCTGGGTCTGGCGCTGACCGACATAGGTCATCGACTTCGGCTCGGCCAACGCCTCGGTCATCGCGGTGAAGGTGATGTCGAGGGAAAGACCCCATTCGTTCTCGTCGCAGGTCATGCGAAGCTTTCGCAGCCCTTCGATCACCTCGACCTTGAGCGGGCCGACCGACGTGTCCATGCGATCAGAGCCGAGCTCTCGAGAGGCCCGGACCGTCACCTGGTGATCGCCGTGCGACACCGTGACGAACGCATCGGTGACCCCGAGGTTCGGGTATTGGCCCATGCCGAACACCATGAACAGCGAGTCGTCCGACCCGTGCATGTTGAAGTAGTAGCGATCGTAGAAATGACGATCGCCCGTGAACACCGTGTCGATCGGCTCGGGGAACTGATGGATGAGATAGTCATCGCCGGGACTGAGAGGCATGGCGCCAGTTTGTCCTCTCGCCCCCACCCCGGTCCAAACCGCACCAACTGGTGTCTGACCCCCGCTACAACTTGCTGCTCAGGCCGGCGGCGGGTCGATCGCCCGATGCCTACCACTGGCCACAAACACCAGCATGGCGATGATCGAGACCACGCCGGTCAGGACCAGGGCGACACCGATCGACATCAGCTCGGCGATCACTCCCTGGATGATCACCGCCAGCGGCGACACCAACCCGAACCACATCAACCAGAGCGACATCACTCGGCCGCGGAACTCGTCATCGGTGTGTGCCTGCATCGCCGCGACCACGGTCGAAACCGCAGGAGTGAACGACGTACCAGCGAGAAAGAGCACCACCACGCCCATCCAGAGCTCCGGCACGAGCCCGGCAAGGATGACGAACGACGACATGGAGAGGAGGGCGACCACGACCACACGACGATGCGGCACGTGCTGCTCGATGAACACGAGGAGCACCGCACCCAGGAGCGCACCGAACCCGAACGACGATGCCAACACGCCGAACTCGCCCTCACCGGTGTCGAACCCGTCGGTGGCGATCACCGCGATGAGCCACGTCAGCGGGGCGAGCAGCACGCCGACCAGCCCGCCCACGGTCAGGCAGGCCCTTATCCCCGGTGATGCGAACGCGTAGCGCATGCCCGACCGGATGTTCTGCAAGAAACTCTCGCCCGCGCCGGACGCAACCGGTCGCGCCGGGATCAGGAAGAGAGCGCCCACCATCGCAAGGAAGCTGATCGAGTTGATCCAGAACACCCACACCGCGCCGACCGCGGCGATCAGCGCACCAGCCAGCAATGGTCCCAACGCCCGCGAGGTGTTCCACTGCGTCGAGTTGAGCGAGATCGCGTTGCGCAGATGCTCGGGTGGCACGAGCTCGGTGACGATCGCCTGTTGGACCGGCGATCCGATCGAGGCGACGAATCCACCAGTCAACGACAAGAGGAAGAGCAGCCAATACGGATCGTCGAGCTGCCAGACCACGATGGCGACGAGCGCTCCGAACACCGCCTGCAACGCGAGCGACATCGCCAGCAGGTCGCGGCGGCGCATTCGGTCGGCCAAGGCGCCGCCGATCGGACCTGCAATGGCAAGGGGAAGCAGCCCCGCCACGGCGACGAGCGTCACCCGCCACGCGCTGTCCGTCGTCTCCTTCACCACCCAGCCGAGCGCAGTGAGCGAGGCCAGCGACCCCACATTGGAGACGATGCTGGCGAACCAGAAGATCCGGTAGTCGCGATGGCCGAGCGCCGCGATCGGGGCCGGCGCCGCCGAGGTCATGTGCGGTGAACCAGCGATTGGTTGCTACTCAACGACTCGCTCCAACACGTTCCAGCGAACGGCGCAGCCCATCATTCCCGACACCATCTTCTCGAAGCGCTGGCGCGTGCGGTCCTCGGAAGGCGCGCCGGCGGAGATCACACTGTTCAAACTCGTGGCCGCCGAGGTGCAGTGAAACTGCAGACTCGCGGCGGCGTCGTCGAGCACCTCGTCGCGCGACCAATCAGGCCCGCCCGCACCACGCAGTGCCGCCCGGTAGGTGTCGATGAGTGCGTCCTCTTCGGCGATCGACTCGTCGCTGGAACCCACGCCCAAGAACCACGCGAGGTCACCGCCGGGAAAGCTTCGCATCAGTGTTTGCCAATCGAAGACCACCGGACCGGAACCCGAGAAGAAGATGTTGTCGAACTCGTAGTCGCCGTGAATCATCGTCCACGGCCGTTCGGCGACCCGGTCGAGCCATGTCTCCGTGTCGTAGATCCAGGTTCGCTCGAAGAAGTCGAGAATCTCAGCCGGAGCCATGTCGGGGCGGGCCGCCCGCAACGCCGGCCAGTTCTCCTGGATGATCGGGATGCCCATGCGCAACGACGGCAACGACCAGTCGATGGCCCAATCGAGATCGCCATACGAGGGACTCTGCCAGTACTGACCGTGCATCGTTCCGAGTTGTCCGACGAGCGTGTCGAAGTCAGCGATCGCCGGCGGATGGAGAATGTCGCCGGGCTGCCCTTCAATCTTCTCGATCAGGAGGATCCCCCGCCCGGAGTCCTCGTCGTACTCGTTGATGAAGGCGGTCGGAACCCGCATCGGGACTGTGTCGGCGACATCACGGTAGAAGCCGTGTTCGCGCTTGTAGGAGTTCATGACCTCGTTGTACATACGGGCCAGATCGTCATCGAGGGGACACTTGCCGATCATCGCGGCCGGCAACTCGGTGTTGTCGGCGTAGGTGAGGTCGACGACGGCGACTTCACCCATGATGCCGCTGAACCCGTCGAGTGGCCGGACCACGACCCCCGACACCTCGGCATCGTGGCCGCCGGCGGCAAGCCGGTCGGAGATGAACTCGGGGGTCAGCCCCGACAGTGACACCGGCATTTGACTCATGATGACCTTCCGACGCGTGAGGGACCGAAGGTAGTTCAGCCCGCGGCGATCGCGCGAAGCACAGAGGCAAACTCAGCGCGGCTCACGAAGGCACCGAGATCGCCCACCACGACCGGCGCCCTCGCCCCGGCCGAGTTCTGTTCTGTCAGGCCTCGCGGGTCGGGGCGAGCCCGGAACGAACGGAACCGCAGTGCGAGAACGAGGGCCTCGTCGGGACTCAGCGTCTGGTCCGGAGAGAACGTGGTGCCGCTTGTCCCCGTGACGAGTCCGTTCGCCCAGAGCCAGTCGACCGCGGGCGCAAAATGGTCGGTGTCGAACACGTCGACGAAGGGGGCTCGAGCGATCGAACTCGGGGCACCGTGCAGGCGCCACAAGAACGAAGCCACCTCGCCCCGGCTGACAGGATCATCCACGCAGAAGCGGCCCGGCGCGCATCCGACCGTCACTCCGAGGTCCACCATCCAACGAATGTCGTCGAGCCGAGGGTGGCCATCGACATCGCAGAACCCGAGGAGCTCATTCCCGGTTGCACACGCGATCCGTCCGCTGCCGACCCACACGAACTCCCACGCTTCCGGATCGGGTCCCATCAGCTCACCGGTGACCGGATACGACGGAACAAAGCCGAAGAACTTCGCTCTCGCGAAGTCGGCCTCGGAGAGCCATCGATAGGCGGCGGTATTGACGAACCCGGCCTCGCTCCCTCCGGCCTGACCAATGTCGACCGCATACCCGCTGTGGTGCTTCGAGTACCCAGGGGGTGCACTGGTGCGCAGGGCCTGCTCGATTGCCGCGTCGCTGCGGCCGCCACCGAGTCGGCTCCGAAACAGCGACTGCTGCTCGGCAAGATCTCGGTGCGCACTCGTCATTCGCAGCGAGATGCCATCGGCTCTCGCTGCCGCCTTCATTGCGGTCCATGCTTCGGCCGCCGGTGCTTGCAGCTCGAGCCCGTCGACCTGTACGAGATCGACGACGGCCA
>CALKOE010000014.1 GCA_938091985.1 uncultured Acidimicrobiales bacterium
AGCAGTTCACCCGGAGCATCGTCGAGCTCGAGCCCAACGAATCGGCCGCCTTGCTCGGCTTCCTCGTCGATCATGCCGTGCAGCCGAATCACTGTCTGCGCCACACCTGGACCGTCGGCGAGCTGTGCCTGTGGGACGAACGCTCCACGCAGCACTTCGCCACCGCAGATCACTTCCCGGCCCGTCGAGAGATGACACGAGTGGCGGTCGGAGACCCGGTCTGAGACAGTCTCGACATGCATGTCGACCTGACACCTGACCAGAAGGATCTGCAGGCCGAGCTCCGCGACTACTTCACGACGTTGATGACCGACGAGGTGAAGACGTCGATCCGCAACGACGAGCTCAGCGCCAACCTTCCCTATCGCGAACTCATCCGCAAGATCGGCGCCGACGGCTGGCTCGGCGTGGCCTGGCCCGAGGAGTACGGCGGCAAGGGCTACACCCCGGTCGAGAACTACATCTTCTTCAACGAGGCGCAGAAGGCCGGCTGCCCGATCCCGTTCCTCACGACCAACACGGTCGGGCCGACGCTGCGCCACTTCGGCACCGACGAGCAGAAGAACGACTTCCTGCCGAAGATCCTCAGCGGCGACATGTTCTTCTCGATCGGCTACTCCGAGCCCGGAGCCGGATCCGACCTCGCCTCGCTGCAGACCAAGGCGGTGAAGGACGGCGACGAGTGGGTCATCAACGGCCAGAAGCTCTACACCTCGCTCGCATGGGACGCCGACTACGTCTGGCTCGCCGCCCGCACCGACCCCGAAGCCCCGGCCCACAAGGGCATCACGATCTTCCTGGTCCCGACAAGCGACCCGGGCTTCTCGATCACTCCGTTCATCACGATGGGCACGACCAACACCACCGCGACGTTCTACGACAACGTGCGGGTGCCCGAATCGGCCGTGGTTGGCGAAGTCCACGGCGGGTGGAACCTCATCACCAGCCAGCTCAACCAGGAGCGGGTGTCGCTTTGCGCTGCCGGCGGCATCACCAACACGGTCAACCAGATCATCGACTGGGCCCGTGCAACCGAGCACCCCGAAGGGGGCCGGGTCATCGACCAGGAATGGGTGCAGGTCAAGCTGGCCGAGATGCGGGCCCGGGTCCGATTCCTCGACCTCCTCAACTGGAAGGTCGCCTACAACCAGACCACCGGCGCGCTGAACCCTGCCGTTGCCAGTTCGGTCAAGGTGTGGGGATCCGAGTCGATGCACGCCATCTACAAGGAAGCAACCGAGCTGTTCGGCGCCCTCGGTGCGCTGCGGCCGGGCTCACCCGGCGCAATCCTCGCCGGCCGCATCGAAGAGGTCTACCGCGGTGTGTGGGTGCTGACCTTCGGCGGCGGTACCAACGAACTACAGCGAGACATCATCGGCTGGGCCGGCATGGCCCTGCCGCGCGAGAAGCGCAGGAAGTGAGGGGTTCACAATGGATTTCAATCTGAACGAGACCGAACAAGCCGTCTCGGATCTGGCCATGCAGATCCTCGGCGACAAGGTCGACCATGAGCGACTCAAGGAGATCGAGACGAGCGTCGACGGCGGGGGCAACTGGTTCGCCGCCGACGAGTGGGCTCTCATGGCCGACGCCGGCCTGATCGGAATCGCCCTCCCTGAAGCCCACGGCGGCGGCGGTCTCAGCATCATCGAAGCCGGCTTGGTCTGCGAAGCCGTTGGTCGTCACGTGGCACCCGTTCCTGCGCTCCCGACGATGCTGGCGGCGATGACCATCGCCGAGTTCGCCGATGACGCACTCGCTGGCGAGATTCTTCCCGGCGTCTGCGATGGCTCGCGCATTCTCACCGTCGCCACCGCCGAGCATCTGCGCGAAGACCTGGCTCGCCCGGGCGTGACCGCCGATGCCGCGGGCGCCCTCACCGGCGTGAAGTCGGTCGTCGAGTACGCCTCGCAGGCCACCCACGCAATCGTCAATGCGCTCGGCGCCGACGGGCCTGGGCTCTACCTCGTCGATCCGAACGGCCCGGGGGTCACGGCGGAGACCGGGACGTCCACCCGCAAAGAGACCGTGTTCGAGCTCACGTTCGCGGGTGCGCCTGCAACCCTGCTCGCCGCCGGAGAGGGTCCAATCCGCTGGTTCGAAGCTCGCTATCTCGCGCTCGTCTGCGCCACCCAACTCGGCGTGGTCGAGGGTCAACTCCGGTTGACCGCCCAGTACACGAGCGAGCGAGAGCAGTTCGGCCGTCCGGTCGCGACGTTCCAGGCCGTCACTCAGCGTCTTGCCGACTGCTTCATCCAGGTCGAAGGCCTGCGCCTGCAGACCCAGTCGGCGCTGTGGCGAATCGCCAACGAGGTTGACCCGTGGGAAGACTTGCGCGTCGCCAAGTGGTTCGGTTCCGAGGGAGCGCACTTCGTGGCCCACGGAGCCCAGCACATGCACGGCGGCATCGGGGTCGATGTGGACTATCCGCTCCACCGCTACACGCTGTGGAACAAGCACCTCGAGGTCACACTCGGCGCCGCCAGCCAGCAGCTCCGTGCCCTGGGTGCCACCCTCGCGGCCGGCCCAGCCACCGCTACGGGGGTCTGAGCTCCAACCCACCATCGCCGGCCTTCACGAGCTTCCAACCGAGATCGTGGACCAGATGATGGTGGTGGCTGCAGAGAAGCATCAGGTTGACGATGTCGGTCGGGCCGCAACCCGGCGGCCGCCACGCCACGATGTGGTGCGCCTCGCATTTGGACGGATCCGCACCACAGATGCGACAGCCGCCATCACGAGCCACCAGCGCCCGCCACTGCCCGTCGGTCGCGAGGCGCACGCGGCGACCCAGCCAAAGCGGATCGCCGTCCGCCGACAAGACCGCTGCGAAGAGATCCGACCCACAGGCCAGCCGCTCGATCGCAGCCAAGGGCAACGGTGCACCGTCAGGGAGACGCCCGCCGTTCAACGCGCCGTCGTCGGCGGTGAGGGTCACCAACAACTGGTTGCGCACCGGCGGCGTGCGACTGGCATCGGACCCGCCGCGGTCGCCGACCAACAATCCGGCCAGCGCATCGGCCCGCCGCTGCTCCGGCGT
>CALKOE010000015.1 GCA_938091985.1 uncultured Acidimicrobiales bacterium
CTCGGCCGCCAGACGGTCGATGCGGCGGCCGTCGAGTGTCACCGTGCCCGTGGACGGCACGAACCCGCTCACGGCGTTCATCAGCGTCGACTTGCCGGCGCCGTTGGTGCCGATGAGGCCGACCACTTCGCCGGCACCGACCCGAAGGCTGACATGGTCGACGGCACGGTTGCCACCGAAGTCGACGGTCACCTTGTCGATCGCCAGGAGGTCGACGGTGGACGGGGCCTTCCTCGTGCGAGCGAGCGACGAGGGGATTGTGGTTGCCGAAGTCGTGGCGGACGGTGGCCGACGAGTGGCGAGCCACTTGAAGAACTCATCGCGGCCCCGGTTGGCGATCTCGACCAATCCGCCGGGAAAGTAGAGCAGTAGCACGAGCAGGCCGATGCCTGACGTGAAGACCGGGACCAGCTGGTTGCTCGGGGCCAGGGCGGGTAGGCCCACTACCCAGAGCGCGCCGAGCAGCGGCCCGATGATCGAACCCAGGCCGCCGATGATCGTGATGGCGACGACCCGCAGCGATTCGTCGACGCCGAAGAAACGCCCTTGGATGGGAACGCTGTCGATCACGCCGGCGAGGAGGCCTCCACCGAGTCCGGCGACGATTCCGGCGAGCGCGAACGACCGCAACAGCGTCGACGCCGGTGCGATGCCGTAGCCCCGCGCCGCGTCGCGGTTGTCGCGCAGTGCGATCGAGGCCCGGCCCATCGGGCTCTGGCGGAGTCGCGAGAGGGCCAGTGTGGTGAGTGCGAGCGCCGCCAACACGAACCAGAAGTAGGTCCGCTGTTGATCGAGGTTGATCCCGAAGAGGGTGCCTCGGCGAAACGGCACGTTGCCGCTGTTGCCGTCGCTGAGAATCGGACGGCGAAAGAGGTAGAGCTGAGCGGCGATGGCGAATACGAACGTGGAGACAGCCAGTAGGAGACCCCGAACCCGAAGCGCGCCCACGCCGATCAGTGCCGCAGCGGCCCCGGCGACGAGCGCACCGACGACGAGTGCGGCCACGAATGGGACGGAGGTCAACTCGCCGGCGAGCAGCCGGTTCTCGCCCCACCCGATGTCGACCCTGACGCCGCGGCTGGCCGCGGCCGCGGCGAGCGCACCGATGCCGGCAAAGGTCATCTGGGCGAGTGAAAGTTGCCCCGACCACCCGGTGATGACGGTCACTGAGACCGCGCAGATCGCGAAGGCGAGGATCGTCGTGTAGGCCAGCTGGCGCGAGTTCGTCGTGACCACGAAGGGAACGAGTGCGATCGTCACGAAGAGCATGACCGAGGCGATCCGGCTGAAGTTGCGGATCCAGAAGATCTCTTTGAGGTGGGCCGGAATCGCGGCGGCCCGTGGGGCGAACGAGAACCGTCCGTCCTCGACTCCGGCCGAACGGCTCTGTAGTGCGATCGCCACGGCGACCACGAGGAACAGCACGAATTCGAAGAGCCCGGCCTCGAGCGGGTAGTTGAACTTCGCGATGCTGAAGCCGGCGCCAACGCCGATACCCGCGAGGAGCGCGAGCGGGAAGGACCGCATGCGGGCGATGACTGCAGCGGCGAGGGCATTGCTCATGGTGAGCGGCCCGACGGTTTCGAGGCCGCTCACGCTCTTCTCGGCCGAGAGCAGGATCGCGGCGGCGGTCGACACGATGCCGGCGATGATCCAGACGCGGGTGGAGACCGATTTCGGATTGATGCCGTTGAGCCGGGAAAGCGGGCCGTTGCTAGCGGTGGCGGCGACGGTGCGGCCGAAGTGGGTTCGGTCGACGATGAGGCCGAGCGCGATCGCGAGGAGCGGCGCAGCCACGATGATCGCCAGCTGGGCGCTCGAGACCACCACGCCGCCCATCTCGATGCTGCGGCCGGTGGCGCTGGGGTAGCGAACGCCGATTCCGCCGCCGATCTCGGGGTATGCAAGCAGGATTCCCTGGCCGAGCTGCGCGATACCGATTGTGGCCACCATCACGATCACTCGCGGGGCGGCGAAGAGCCGTCGCACGATGGAGAGTTCGACGACGGCGCCGAAGAGCGCACCGACCGCGAGCCCTGCAGCAAGGCTGACAACGATCGGGATGTCGTAGCGGAGGTGGAGCAGGGCAACGAGCCCGGCGCCCGGGAGTCCGAGGTTTCCGGCGGCGAAGTTGATCACCCTCGAGGAGCGGTAGACGAGGATGATGCCCATGGCGAGCACGCCGTAGACCAACCCGTTGACCGCGCCGTCGACGACGAGTTGGCGCGTGACATCGAGGAAGCCGAGGGTCATCCGCCGTCTGCTCCGAGGAAGATGGCGCGAACGAGATCGTCACGGCCGGCGAGATCTGCGGTGGCGCCGTCGAAGCGCACCGAACCCTTCTCGAGGAAGATGGCCCGGTCGGCGATCTGGAGCGCGACGTTGATCGACTGCTCGACGATGAGCATGGTCTGCCCGGCCGCTTGGAGTCGTTCGATTTCGACCATGAGGCGGGCGACCGCGACAGGGGCGAGCCCCAGTGAGAGCTCATCGATGATGAGGATCTCCGGCTCGTGCAGCAGCGTGAGTGCCAGTGCCAGCGTCTGCTGTTGTCCGCCCGACATCGTGCCTGCGGCCTGGTCGAGGGAGTCCCGCATCTCCGGGAACAGGTCGAGGACGCGCTCGATGCGGCGGTGCACATCGGCGGGATCCTTGCGATAGAGGTGTGCCCCCATCTCGAGGTTGTGGCGCACTGACATGGGGCCCCACACGCCCGCGCCGCCGGACAGAAGGTGAACGCCCATCGCCGAACGAGTTTCGGGCGAGGCGAACGTGAGGGTTGTGCCGTTCAACCGCACCACACCGCGCTCCGGGGTCTCGAGGCCGGCGATGACCTTCAAGATCGTCGACTTGCCGGCGCCGTTGGTGCCGAGCAGCGCCAGGGTCTCGCCCCTGCGCACCTCGAAGCCGACATCGAAGAGCACCTGCACCGAACTCTGGCCGTTGCCGCCGTAGGAGAAGTCGATGTTGTTGACCTGGATCACGGGGATCGAGTCCGGGTCAGCTTGCTGGCGCTCGTGTTCGTCCTGTTCTTCTTGCAGCTCGGCGACGGTCATCTCGAGGTCGTGGCGGATGTGGCGGGCGCCATTCAGCATCAGTGCGCCACCGATGATCGACGAGGGGAGGCCGAGTATCAGCACGGTTGACCGAGGCGTGCCGGTGTTGATCAGCGCGGCAGCGATGAGGCCGCCTCCCGCGGCGCCGACGAGAAAGATGTAGAGCGTGCCGAGGGCCGAACCCATCCCGCGGAGTCGGTAGGGGACCACTGCCTGCATCAACGGCTGGACCATCGCGAACGCCGCGAACATTGCCACGCTGCCGGGGATGTCGAACGCCGCGAACAGGTACTCGTTGGGCATCGCGTACTGAATCGGCATCAGGAGTGCGCTCGGCATGATGAGCGCGCCGATCAGGGCAAGGGCTCGGGTCGGATCCCGTCGGTACAGCTGGTCGAAATAGCGCCCGACGAACGGGACCACGGCGATGATCATCAGGCCCGACGCGGTGGTGATGGTGCCTCGCCCGAGGGCGCCGAGTTCGTATTCCTCCTCGAGGAAGAGCGATGCGAGCACGGGCCTCGTGAACAGCCCGAACCCGAGAGCGGCAAAGCCGAGCATCACCGATCGCAGGGTGCGCACCTTGCCGAGTCGGGTGAACGCAGCTTCCACCGAGATCGGGGTGGTGGCTTCGTCGACGATTCCCGGTCCGTCATCGGAGTCGCCCTCGACGTCGGTGCCGAGCACGTGCGCCTTCTCCCAGCGCCCACGGATCGGTTCGGGAAGGCGGAAGGCAGCCACAGCCACGACCGCCACCGGAATCCAGAGCACCCCGTAGGTCCACCGCCAGCTCGCCCAGGCGGCGATGGCACCGACCGCGATGGGGCTGATGACGCTGACCCCTCGACCGGCCATGACATTGATCGCAGCCATCCGACCGCGCACTGCGATCGGGTAGGTGTCGGCCATGAGTGATCCGTGGACCGGAAGCGTGTTGGCCTTCGCGATGCCGGTTCCCAACCGGGCGAGGAAGAACGTCGTGACATTGACGGCCAGTCCCGACAACAGGGTGAACAACCCGAAGAGCAGCCCCGACACACCGATGATGGGGCCGCGGCGGACCCGGTCCGCCAGCCAACCGAGCGGGACAGCACCGAGAAAGACGAATGCCGTCGAGGCCGACGCAAGAAAGAC
>CALKOE010000016.1 GCA_938091985.1 uncultured Acidimicrobiales bacterium
GACGTGACCCGGCGCCTCGACGGTGAGTACGAGTTTCTTCCTGTTGCGTCGGATGCCGGTGCGTGCGATGTCGTCTACCACCTGGCTGTCGACCTGTCCGTGCCGCTCCCCGGCTTCGTGAAGCGGCGGGCGGAAGCGCGCATCGTGCGCACGGCGCTCGAAGACTTCACTCGTTACGTGGAGTCGCGCACGGAGTGAGTGCGCCCGACGACGACACGTTCGACGAGGTCCGAGAGGCCGCCAACGCCGTCATCGCGTCGCTGAAATGGCTCATCGATGCGACCGAACGAGTGGTGCAAGACCCCGCGGCGTTCGCCCAGGCGGTCGACGGCGGAAAGTCGGTTGTCGAGGCCTTTGTCGGCGGCTTTGCGGCGCATGCAAGTGGGGATTTCGGTTCGGAAGAGGACACCGCGACCACGGCAGACGCAGAAAGTGGTCGACCGGTCGACGAATCCTGACTCGACGGGCTTTAGAGCTCACCGAGCGTGCCGATAGGTGCAGCGATGCGCTTTGTCGAACTACGACCATCCCCTGATGGGGGATCCTTTCACTTGCACCACAGGATCACTTGGCTCAAGGGCCTCGCTCCGGCTGCTCGTGTCGCGGTCGTGGGGATGGTGCACGACGTCGCGCTCGGCGAGCGTCCCGACTGGGGCGGCGTGCTCGACATCGACGGTGAACACGTCGACCTGGCCGAAGGAATCGAACGAATCGGCGAGACCGGCGACGCAGCGCTCGTCATCGACGCCGCAAGCCTTCCCGACGTGACCGCCGACGATCTCGCGCTCGACGACTCTGATCTCGATGGTGCCGGTCTCGAGAGCGCGAAGCAGAAACTCCAAGAACTCGAAGAGCGAATCACGAGCCTCGCAGAGGAGTTGGCGGCGAGCAGCAAGGTTCGCTCCGACATGACCGCGCACCTCACGTCCTCGCTCGCACAGGTCGAGACAACCGCCGCCGACTTGCTCGACGGGGCCGATGGTGAACTCGGCCGCGCGGCCCGGCTCGCTCAGCGCCCCGATCCATGGACAGGCATGAGCGGCGTCCCCGAACGCATGGCCGAGTTGACCGACCAGATCACTGCCGTCGACGAGCGGCTCTCCACTCTTCCCTCCGGCGACCGGCCGGCACTCGCTGCCGCCGTCGCGATCGCCAGAGCCAGTCTCGTCACGGGCGCGGTTCCGAGTCCGGAAGCTGTGGCTCTCGCTCAGGCATGGTCATCGCTGCATCAGCGCCTCCGTGGTCTCGAGTCACGTATGGAAGCTGCCGGCGGCGGCACCGAAGCCGTGGCCGAGCGCCTCGAGGTCGCCCGCAAGGCTGCCCGGATCGCCGAGGACGCCGCCGTTCCGCGCCAGATCAGTGCCGAGGAAACTGACAAGCTCGAAATCCTCCATGAGGCGAGGCTCAACGCTGAGCAAAAGGCCGGCCGCTCGGTTCGGCGCGGTGCCAATCGCGCCGCGTTCGACGAGGCTGAGCAGAACCTGCAGGACGCACTCGAGCCCCTCGGATACCCGACGTGGGCCGCGTTCCGCATGGGCAACGGACTCGCTTCGGTGCCCACTGAGGTGCTGGCCGAGCACGAACGAACTCAGACCGAGCTCGAGGCCGCCGAACTCGAGTGGGCCATGCTCATGGCTCGAATCGAGAGCGACACCGAGCTGCAGGATGTGTTGAGCGCGCTCGACAAGGCACTCGAACACGCCACCGAGATCCTCGGCTCGAACCCGACAAAGGACGACGCCGGTTCGGCCGAGACCGTGGTGATGGAAGCACTTCAGGGCGTGACCGTCGAAGCATCGACCATCGGGGTCGACCGCGAGGCGGGCATTGCGCACCTGCGCGAGGCGTTGACGGCTGCAGGAGCGGGCGGACATGAGACGCTCACGAGTGATGCGGCCATCGTCGCCCTCGGTGACTCCTGGACCAACGTCTTGATGGCCGCGGACGAACTCGCCATCCGCCTTCTGCGCGACCGCGAGCGGGCGACCGAAGAGCTCGACGCCCTCGAGGGACTCGGCGACGGTTCTCGAGTCGATCGGCTCGATCCCGAACGGGCCGCCGTACGCGAAGCCGAGAAGGCTGTGGCACGGACACGAGATGCGCTCGGCAACGTCGTGGATGCTCGGATGCAGCTCCACATGCTCGCCGCGACAGAACTCAATCTCGCCGAGGAACACGATGATCATCTCGTGCAGCGCGAGAGCGCACAGGTGCTGCTGGATCTCGCCGTCCGGCGGACCGAAGGTCGAACGAACACCGGTGCCGCTGTGGCGCTCGCCGAAAGAGTTCCCCGCGGCACTGCCGGACCGGTTCCGGTCGTCGTTGTGATGGGCGACTCCCCGGCCAAGACGCTGGATCGTCTGGTCGCGTTGCCCGACGATGTTCAGATTCTCATCATCGGCGAGGGCCAAGGCATGCGTGAGTGGCTTGACGAGGTCGGCGCCGACGTCGCTGGCCAAGCAGACGCGGGAACTCTCGTCTAGGCACGACTTCGCCTGGATAGTCTGGCTCGATGGATTTCCGTCGGATCAACGGGCTGCCGCCCTACGTCTTCACCATCATCGACTCGCTGAAGATCGAAGCACGGCGAGCAGGTCACGACGTGATCGATCTCGGCTTCGGTAACCCCGACCTGCCATCACCCGAGATCGCTGTCGACAAGCTGGTCGAGGCCGCGCAGAACTCTCGGAACCACCGGTATTCGTCGAGCCGTGGCATTCCCAAGCTTCGCGAAGCTGTCGCCACGCTCTACGACCGACGCTTTGGTGTGTCGCTCGATCCCGAGACCGAAGTGATCAGCACGATCGGGGCCAAAGAAGGCTTCAGTCACCTGATGTGGGTTCTGCTGCAGGCCGGCGACTCGGTGCTCGTGCCGGCGCCGTCGTATCCAATTCATCTCTTCGCACCGCTCTTCGCCGGTGCCAATGTGCGCGAGATGCCCGTCACCAACGACCAGGACACCTTCCTCGAGACGTTGCAGGAGCGCTTCGAATACTCGTGGCCGCGCCCCCGCGTGATCGTGCTGTCGTTCCCTCACAATCCCACGACGATGTGCGTCGATCTCGACTTCATGCAGAAGGTGGTCGACTTCGCTCGCGAGAAGGAAGTCGTCCTCGTCCACGATTTCGCCTACGCAGATCTCGGCTACGACGGCTACATGCCGCCGTCCATCCTCGAGGCCGAGGGGGCCAAGGACGTGGCGGTGGAGCTCTACTCGATGACCAAGAGCTTCTCCATGGCCGGCTGGCGGGTTGCCTACATGGTCGGCAATCCCGAGATCGTCGCTGCGCTCCAGAAGCTCAAGAGCTACCTCGACTACGGCACGTTCCAGCCGGTACAGATCGCCGCGACGGTCACCATGAACGAAGCACCGGAGTATCCCGACCAGGCGCGAGCCGTCTACGAGAGCCGTCGCAACACCCTGATCGACGGCCTCTCGCGCATCGGGTGGGACATCGAACCGCCGAAGGGGACGATGTTCACCTGGGCGCCGATCCCCGAGCAGTACTCCGAGATGGGCAGCGTCGAGTTTGCGTCGATGCTCGTGCGCGAAGCCGACGTTGCGCTGTCACCTGGAGTTGGCTTCGGCCCCGGCGGCGAAGGCCACGTCAGATTCGCGTTGATCGAAAACGAGCAGCGGATCAATCAGGCCACCCGCAACCTCGGGCGAGCCCTCACCCGCCTGGGCTGAGCTTTAGTCGAGGTCCCAATCGAGGGATCGTTCCACCGCACGTGTCCATCGGGCGTAGAGCGCGTCGGCGCCGGTGCGATCGGCCTGAGGGACAAATGTGCGATCCGCCGCCCAGTTGTCGGCGACGTCGTCGGTGCCGTCCCAGACGCCTTCGGCGATCCCTGCCAGATACGCAGCGCCGAGCGCCGTGGTTTCTGCCACTGCGGACCGAATCACGGGCACGCCCAACTGGTCGGCCTGGAACTGGAGAAGAAAGTCCATGACCGACGCGCCGCCGTCGACGCGGAGGTCCGTGATGCCCGTTCCGGCGGCGGCTGCCATGGCGTCGACCACGTCGCGACTCTGGTACGCCATCGACTCGACGGTGGCGCGCACGATTTCGGCCCGACCGGTTCCGCGGGTGAGCCCGACGATCGTGCCCCGCGCCCGGGGGTCCCAATGCGGGGCCCCGAGGCCGGTGAGGGCAGGAACGAAGACAACGCCGCCGGTATCGGCCACGGATTCGGCCAGCGGCCCCGTTTCGGCCGCGTCGTCGATGATGCCGAGCCCGTCGCGGAGCCACTGGATGGCAGCCCCCGTCGCGAAGATTGCGCCCTCGTAGGCATAGGTGGCCACCGGCCCGTCGGGCCCGTCGAGGGTCCATGCAACCGTCGTGAGTAGGCCGTCGACGGGTTCGGGGCACTCGTTCCCGACGTTCATCAGCACGAAGGACCCGGTGCCGTAGGTGTTCTTCGCCTGGCCCGGTCGGAAGCAGGCCTGCCCGAACAGCGCGGCCTGCTGGTCGCCGGCGATGCCGCTGATTGGGATCCCGGCACCGGTCGGGATCTCGGCAGTCGTGACGCCGAAACGACCCGAAGACGGCCGGATCTCAGGGAGAATCCCCATCGGCACGTGGAGCAAATCGCACATCTCCGCCGACCACTCGTTGGTGCGGATGTCGTAGAGCATCGTGCGACATGCGTTGGTGTCGTCGGTGACGTGAGCGCCGCCGGTGAGCTTCCAGACGAGCCAGGAGTCGACCGTGCCGAAGACGAGGTTGTCGTCGACCTCGACGCCTCCCTCGCGCAGGAGCCATTCGAGCTTCGTGCCCGAGAAATACGGGTCGAGCACCAGGCCGGTGGTTCGACGGACGGTGTCGAGTGCGCCCTGCGCCTCGAGCTCCTCGCAGCGCGCCGCGGTGCGGCGGTCCTGCCAGACGAT
>CALKOE010000017.1 GCA_938091985.1 uncultured Acidimicrobiales bacterium
CGCCGGTTGCGCCAGTCGCCGTTTTCTGACCCCACCGCGGGGTTAGTGATAGGAAAGGCGTCATGAACGCAGGCACCGGGCCTGTCGGGAGGTAACCATGGCACTCGTCGAGCAGCTCGCCGAGATCGAACTCTTCTCGGAGCTCACCAAGAAGGAACTCAAGAAGGTCGCGTCGTTCATGACGCCGATCACCGTGAAGGCAGGCCGTGACCTCACCGTGCAGGGCCAACCGGGCCGGGAGTTCATGATCATCGCCGAGGGCGAGGCGACGGTCCGCCGCAACGGGCGAGTCATCGCGCACTTCAAGCCTGGCGACTTCTTTGGCGAACTGGCCGTCATCGCCGGTGTCCCCCGCACAGCGACCGTCACCGCCGACACCGACATGGTCGTCGAGGCGCTCAACCGTCGCGAGTTCAGCTCGATGCTCGACGAGAGCGCGAAGCTGGCGAAGAAGATCCTGGTGGGCGCAGTGAAGCGCCTCCACGAGCTCGAAGAGAGCGTCGTCCGCTAGGGCGTCTCGGACGTGGGCGACCAAGCCGACGTTCGCGGTCTCGATACGGCCAATGTCAGCCGCTGGCTGCGCGAACACCTCCACACAGCCACAGGTCCGTTCGAGTTCTCCTTGATCGCGGCCGGCGGGTCGAACCTCACCTATCGCGTCGTCGACAGCACCGGCGCGGCCTATGCCCTTCGACGCCCACCCGAGGGCACCACACTCGCCACCGCCCATGACGTCGACAGAGAATGGCGGATCATGTCGGCTCTCGACGCGGCCAGCGTCGTCCCCGTCCCGCCGTGTCTCGTCCGCTGCGACGACGTCGAGGTCACGGGTGCGCCGTTCTACGTCATGGCATTCGTCGACGGCACCATCCTGCGTACCTCGGCCGATGCATCGTCGTTCACCACAGCCGAAGCGACCAATGCCACGGAATCGCTGGTCGCCGGCCAAGTGGCGTTTCACACACTCGACCTCGAGGGGGTCGGGCTCGCCGACCTCGGCCGCCACGATGCCTACGTCGAACGACAACTGAAGCGCTGGAAGACCCAGGTCGAACGCGCCGATGCCCGGCCGGTGCCCCTCGTCCACGAACTCCACGCCAAACTCTCGGCCCGCGTCCCTCCGGAGCAGGTTCAGCCAGGGCTCGCCCACGGCGACTATCGCTTCGACAACGTGGTCCTGGCCGCCGACCGGTCGCTCGCTGCGATCCTCGATTGGGAGCTGTGCACCACCGGCAACCCACTGGCCGACTTCGCCTGGTCGATGCAGTACTGGGCCGACCCCGACGACGAGTTCACCTGGCTCGCTGACGCACCGACGCAGGCCGGCGTCTTCCCACGCCAGGCAGCCGTGATCAGTCAATATGGCTCGACCACCGGTTTCGACCTGTCCGACTACCCGTACTACGAGGCCTTCTCATGGTGGAAACATGCCTGCATCGTCGAGGGCGTCTACGCCCGACGGCTGCGCGGCAGCACCGGCGGGATGACGCAAGGTCCGATCTCCGACATCGCCGACCGGGTCGACACGATGCTCGAACGTGCCCACTCGCTCGTCGAAGCGCTTGACTGAGGGCCATCATGCCTACGCCAGAGATCACCGTTGTCGGCAGCGCGAACCTCGATCTCGTCGTCGAGGTCACCCACGTACCGCTCGTCGGCGAGACCGTGCTCGGCGGCGACCTCCGCCGCATACCTGGTGGCAAGGGAGCAAACCAGGCGGTCGCCGCAGCCCGGCTCGGGCGCCGGGTCGCCATGGTCGGCCGCGTGGGCGATGACGAGGGCGGCGAAATGCTTCGCTCCGCACTCGAGAACGACAACGTCGACACCAGTGCGCTCACCACCACACCCGCGACACCCAACGGGGTCGCGCTCATCGCCGTAAATGCCGAGGGCGACAACGCCATCGTGGTGAGTGCTGGGGCGAATGGTCGAGTCGACGCCGACGACGTCGAGCGCGCTGGAGCGCTCGTCACCGACGCCAAGGTGGTGCTGCTGCAGCTCGAGGTGCCGATCGATGCGGTGCAGGCAGCCGCCGAAGCCGCCAACGGCGTTGTCATCCTCAACCCGGCTCCGGCGCCCGACGAACCGCTGCCGCCTGCACTGCTCGCTGCTGTCGACATCCTCGTTCCGAACCAGACCGAGTTGGCCACCCTGTCCGGCCATGTCGGCCCGGTCGACGCCACGGTCGCAGCGGACCTCGCTCGTCGACTTCCAGCTCCTGCCGTGATCGTCACTCTTGGCGCCGACGGCGCCCTGGTCGTCACAGCCGACGAGAGCACCCATGTGCCGGCGCCCCGCGTGGATCCTGTCGACACCACAGCCGCAGGAGACTCCTTCTGCGGCGCGGTCGCCGATGCCCTGGTTCGCGGGGACACTCTCGTCGATGCAGTGCGGTGGGCCGTCCGCGTCGGCGCAGCCACAACACAACGCCCCGGGGCTCAACCCTCGCTCCCCACACCGACCGAGGTCGATCAGCTTCTGGGCTGACGTTCACGGTGAGGCCTGAGCGACGTACCCTTTCCGGTATGTCCCCCGTGCCGATGCTGATCGATTGCGACCCGGGTCTCGACGACGCCATCGCGTTGCTCACGGCCGCCCACCACGCCAACCTCGTCGGAATCACCACCGTGAACGGCAACGTGGGCATCGACCACACCACACACAACGCCCTCGCCGTCGCCCAGGTGGCCCAGCTCGATATCCCGATTCATCGTGGTGCCGAGCGCCCGCTTGTGAATGCCCCGATGGATGCCGCACACGTGCACGGCCCCACCGGCCTGGGCTCGGTCGAGATTCCGGACCTTGTCCGCACCGTCGACTCCCACGACGCTGTGACCTTCATTCTCGACATGGCCCGAACCGTCGACGATCTCCACCTGGTGCCGATCGGCCCGCTCACCAACATTGCGCTTGCCCTGCAGGCCGACCCGACACTGCCGTCCCGTCTCAGCGGCATCACGCTGATGGGCGGGGCCGCCGTGGGCGGCAACGTCACCGCGACCGCCGAGTTCAACGTCTGGGCCGACCCCGAGGCGGCGGCAATCGTCTTTCGCCATGGAGGGCCGATCACGATGGTGGGTCTCGATGTCACCCATCAGGTTCTTCTCGGAGCGGACCATCGCGACACGATGCGCGCTGCCGGCACAGCCACCTCGCTGCTCGCCGCAGACCTCCTCGACTACGCAGTGGAGGGAGCCGACAAGATCCACGGATGGGGCGGTGCGCCGATTCACGATGCCAGCGCCGTGGTTGCCGTCACCCACCCCGAACTGTTCGGCGGGGAGTGGCACCCGGTCGAGGTGGAGATCGATGGCGCCCTCACCCGCGGAATGACCGTTGTCGACAGTCGCCCCGACGCCTCCGACGAAGCCACCGTCAAGGTGCTGCGCAACGTCGATGCCGACGCCGTCATCGAACTGATCGTTGGTGCTGTCACCTCGCCTCCCGGGGACTGACGATGTCGCCCGACCGCGTCATCTACTCATTCGTTCTCGGCTGGGTGGTCTTGATCGCGGTCCTCATCGCGCTCGACTGGCTGGGTAATCCGAATCGTGGGGCGTTCCGTCCAAAGGGAGAACGGCCGCCACGCGACCGTCTGACCCGACGAGAGGAACGATCGCGCCGTCGCCTCGAAAACGACGCGTCGGTTCGCGCCGCGCTGCGCGACGCCTACGGAGCGTCCAGCCTTCGACTCACTTGGACCGGCGATCACGAGACTCGGGCTCGTCAACTCGATGACGCGCTGGTCGTCGAGCCCCTCGACGGATCACTCGAGGTCGCGTCTCGCGACATCACCGCGATCGATCGCACTCTGGCGATCGGCGACCCGCTCCCAAACCTCA
>CALKOE010000018.1 GCA_938091985.1 uncultured Acidimicrobiales bacterium
TTCCTCGCGTACTCGATTGCCATCGCCGCGTATCCGATCGCAGTGGTCAATGTGATCGGCGCGTCAGTCCACGGCTGGTATCTCCGCCAACTGATCCGCCGCAAGGACGAGGTGTTCCGCATCCTCCATGTGCTGCCTGACTCGGTGTATCTGCTCGACTTCCTGGACTTCTACCGCGACGAGATCCAAGGCCACTATCAACCGGAGTTCGAGTTCCGTTCCGACGGCCGACAGGTCACCGCCTTCATCCTTCGGGACATGGTTCCCGCCGGGCTGTTCATCGGCGAGGCGAGAGACGACGGCACGTTTGAGGTGCAACTCGACTTTGTCATCCCGCAGTACCGCGACTTCAAGATCGGAAGCTACGTGTACTCCGCCGACTCCGCCTTGCTTGCCGGCATCGCGCCGACGTGTGTGTGGGCCGAGGCATCGAACCGCGAGCACGCGCAGTACCTGAACCGGATGGGGTTCGTCGAGAGCGCCGAGCGTCCCGGCCGCTACGAGATCCGACTCGCGGAGCCGGCCGAACTCGGCGCCTGATCGGACCGCTGCATCCCTCAGACCACGCCGATGGCGTGGTTGGAGTTCACGACGAGGGTGTTGCCCTCTGGATCAGTCGCGACGAACCGGTCATGTGGCTTTCCACGCTGAATGGTGCCCGCAGCGGCTCCATGGTCCTCGAGTAGTGCTCGGGTGTCGTCGATCTCGTCGACGATCAGGTCGAGCGTCGCGACTCCTGCCTCGCCGGCCTGGATGATGAGGTGCGTCCCGCCGCGGAGTTCGAGGATCGACATGCGCCCCATGTTCACCACCAGGCGCATGCCAATGGCGGTGTAGAAGTCGGTCAGCGCGTTGACATCGTCGGCGGAAATCGACACGTGGCCGATTCCGAAGCGAGGACGAGGATCCTCGCTGGATTCAGCACCTGTCTGAGAGTGTTCTTGCAAGATTGCCGTTGTGTTCCGGTCGTAAAGGGGTGTTTGGTAGGTATGCCTAACAACCGCCCTGGGGCTGGGATATTCCCCGCACGCAGGCAAAGTTCTTTGCGTCGCCGGCGGGCGGACGCATCGCCCCTCAGTCGTAGAGCCCGCCGCTCAGGTACTTCAGGCCGGAGTCGGGTTGAAGGGTGACGACGCGGTGTCCAGGCCCGAGCTCCCGTGCGAGGCGGGACGCCGCGAGGATGCTGGCTCCACCGCTCGGACCAGTCCAGACGCCTTCGGTTCTGGCTAGCTCACGAGCGGCCTTGAACGCGTCCTCTGTGCTCACTGCGTCGAGTCGGTCGTAGCTGTCTGGTGTGATGAGCGGCGGGATGAAGCCCACTCCCCCACCTTCGATCATGTGGCTGCCCGCCAGACGACCTGCGATCACCGCTGACTCTGCGGGCTCGACAATCGTGCGAATCGTGTCGGGCCAGCGCTCGCGAATTGGCCGGCAGGTTCCCGTGTAGGCACCGCCGACACCCACATAGACGGCTAGACCGTGGATCTCGCCATCGATCTGGTCGAGCAACTCGCGGCCGATTTCGAGATAGCCATCAAGGGTGTCGAGGTTGTTGAACTGATCGGTCGGAAAGGCACCTTCCTTCTCGACGATCTCTGCAGCGCGGGCCTGCATCTGCGGAATCAGCTGTGGGTGAATCCCTTCATCGCTGTGGATCAGTTCGAGTTCGGCGCCGAAGGCTCGCATCGTCGTGAGCTTCTCTTCGGCGAAGACGTTGGACGACACGATCCGCAACGGATAGCCCTTGATGCTGCAGACAAACGCGAGGGAGCTTCCAGTCGACCCGCCCGTGTACTCCACGACGGTCTGGCCGGGTTGAAGTTCTCCGCGGCGCTCCGCCCCCTCGATCATGGCCAGGGCCATGCGGTCCTTGTACGAGCCGGTGGGATTGGCGGCCTCGAGCTTGACCCAGATCTCGGCGGCGCCGGGTCCGCCAAAAGACGCAAGCTGGGCCACGGGGGTCTTCCCTATTGCTGCGAGCGCTCCCGGTCGACCCTGCACCCAACGGAACCTACATGACCGCGACAGCCACTGATCGAGTAAGGATCAGTCGTGGGTTCGAGGAGGTTCCCCGCCGGTGAGACCCCAGCGGATGGTCGCATCACGTTCGGCGTCTTCCAGAAGTCCGAGCTTCGAAGCGCGGGCCTCCCAGCGCTCGCGGGCGAGGACCTGCATGTCCTCGTCGTGATCCGTCTCGTCGGTGATCTCGAGGCCGATCAACGTCTCGATCACATCCTCCATGGTGACGATCCCGGCGGTACCCCCGTAGCCGTCCAGCACCAAGGCGATGTGCACTCGTTCCGCGACCAGATCCTCGAACAAGGCGAGCAGCGAGCGGTCCTCCGGCACTGCGACCATGTCGCGGCGATGAGCAAGGAGCGGCGTTCCGTGGGCGTCGTCGGCGACTTCGGCCAATGCATCGCTCAAGAGGACATACCCGGTGATCTCGTCGCGATTCTCGGCATAGACGGGGTAGCGCGAGAACGGTCGCTTCGCCTCGACCAGTTCCTGCACGGTCGCCGTCTCCGGGAAGGCGACGACGACGGTGCGGGGCGTCATCACATCGGCGACGCGGAGACTCTCGAAGCGAAGCAGGCTCTTGAACAGCCGGGCTTCTCCATCACCCAGCACACCATCTTCCGCACCGATGTCGGCCAGAGCAGCGAGTTCTTCCCGACTGACGTCACTCTCCCTCTCGCCGCGGGTGAGCAG
>CALKOE010000019.1 GCA_938091985.1 uncultured Acidimicrobiales bacterium
CCGCGGTCTGCCGATTCGCCGCACACCACGCAACATGGAGCGAACCCAGCGGCGTGACGGACGCGTCGCAGTGAATCGACAGCGGGATACCGAGCTCGAGCACGGTGGCCGCCGAGTTCATCCGGGCGGCCCGCTCCGGTCCGACCGTCAGGTCGACATGTTGATCGCCCCAGTACCAGAGGTGGTTGGAGAACAGGTTGGCGCACATACCGAGCGCCACCATCCGTTGGTACTGATCTCGTCGGGTCAGCTGACTGTGCTGCACCGTGGTGCGGTGGTCAGCCGGCGGATGGCCACCCGTCGCTTCGGTGAAGGCATCCAGCAGCACGTCGACCGCCTGGTCCCCGTTGCAGTGGACGTGGAGCAGAAGACCGGCATCGATCACGGGGCGAATCCAGGACGCGAGTTGATCGGGGGGGATCAGCCAGAGACCGTTCTCGTTCCCGTTCAGGTACGGCTCAGTGACCCGAGCGGTGAATCCCTGGATGCTCCCATCGAGCACGAACTTCACGCCCCCGAACCGGAGCTTCTCGGTGGACTCGGCCCGGCGACGCAGAATGAGGTCGGCCACGTCGTCGAGGCTGGCGGGCCCGCCGTGCCCCGGATTGTGGAAGACCGACACGCGAGCGGGGAACCCATCGGCGTTGACGACCTGTTGCCACATCTCGGCGATCGAGTCACTGGCGATCGGGCCGCTGCCGAGATCGACGACCGTGGTCACGCCGGCGTTGCGGGCGAGGCGGCCGAAGGCGGTGACGCCCTCGGGAGACATGAACGATCGGACCATGCCGGTAATCGCCTCGCCGGCCAGCGACATCGCGGCCGGCTCCTGGAGCTCACCGATTGGATGGCCGGCGCCGTCCTTCGGCACGCCGTCCATCAGCGTGTCGGCGTCGATGCCCTCCCGCTCCATAAGCGCCGTGTTGACGGTGGCCAAGTGCAGGCTGGCGTGAAACACGAAGATCGGCCGCGTCGTCGACACCCGGTCGAGATGTTCGGCGACGAGCCGCTCGCCCGAGAAGTAGATCGGGTCGAGTCCCCAGGCCCGCAGTGTTGCGTTCGGGTCGTCGAGCGCGGCATCGGCCTTCCGGAGACGCTCGATAACTTCGTCGAGCGTGCGGCAGCCGGGCCAGAGGCGACCGTCGGGGTCGTGGTTGTCGAAGTAGCCGACATAGAGATGCTGCCAGATTCCACCCGCCATGGAGTGGGCGTGCGCCTCGACGAACCCGGGCAGCAGGGTGGCCTCGGCGTAGCGATCGTCGAGGACAGCCTCAGGGTGTGCCGCTCGGAGGTCGTCGAGGGCACCGACCATCAGGGTCCGCCCATCGCGGATCACCACGGCATCACCCGATTGACCTGGGTCGAGCGTGTGGAGTGCGGCGACCGGAAGCACGACTGTCTTGCCCATTCCAGAACGGTACGCGGTTGCGACTGTCAGCGTCGGCGGGCGTCGAGAGAGCGTCGGGATCGGCAGGCGTCGACCTGTTCTGTGCGAGGCTGAGTGCGCAGTCGGTCAGGTGGAAGGCAGCAATGTCACCGAGAAAAGGACCCTCGGACTCAGCTGCATCATCACAGCCCCAACGAAAGACGTTTTCATGACCATCACCGTAAGTAAGTTCAAGCTCGCGATCTCGATCGTCGTGATCGCACTTCTCGTCCCTGCGGCCGCAATCGCGTCCGACGCTTGGAGCGACGTCGAGGACGGGCGCTTCTACCACGACGCCGTCGCCTGGGCGAAGTCCAACGGCATGACCACCGGCTGCAACGGCGGAAGCGGATTCTGTCCCAACGACGGCGTCACCCGCGGCGAGAACATCACCTTCGCCAAGCGCTACGACGATCTCGTCGTCCAACCCGCACTCGCTGACCTCGAGGCGGCCGATAGCGAACTCGAAGCCGCTGACGACGCACTCCAGGACGCGATCGACAGCCTTCCGGTCGTAATGTTCGCGACGATCAACGCAAACGGGGAAGTCTACAAGGGCTCTCTCGGCCTTGAGTCTTCGGTGAAGAACTCCACGGGCAACTACACCTTGACGTTCGATCGAAACGTTGAAGAATGTGCCGCCACTACAGCGGACCGTGTCTTTATCGGCACGAGAGACGTCAGCACAGACGCCGGATTCGGCGGCTCTGACACCGTAATAGTGAGGATCACCGGTGAGAACGGAGCTCTCGTGGACTCCTATTTCGACATCATTGTTGCGTGCTGACCCCCGGAGGACCTCGTGATCGTCACACTCGACACCGATGCTCCCTCGGCTCCCGCGAACTGACGTGACCACGATCTGTCGTTAGCGACAAGAGCCCCGGGCCATCGGCCCGGGGCTCTTTCAGTTCTTGATCCGATCAGATCAGCAGGTGACTACTGAATCTTGATCTCGATGTCGACCCCGGCAGGGAGGTCGAGACGCTGCAGTGAATCCACCGTCTTGGGCGAGGGATCCAGGATGTCGATGAGGCGCTTGTGAATGCGCATCTCGAAGTGCTCCCGAGAATCCTTGTCCTTGAACGGACCCTTGATGACCGTGAAGCGATGCTTCTCGGTCGGCAG
>CALKOE010000020.1 GCA_938091985.1 uncultured Acidimicrobiales bacterium
TGGCCGCGAAGGTCGCGGCGATCAAGAGGGCAACGAGTGCGAGCGCTCGGCGTGTGGTCATGACCCCTTCGCGACTTCGCCGGTCGACGCCCCGAGGTAGCTGGGCAACTCGCCTCCGCCGTGGACGGGGATGCTGCATCCGGAAACCCAGCGGGCGAGCGGTGAGGCAAGGAACAAGATCACGTCAGCGATCTCGTCGGGCACGCCCATGCGGCCGAGGGCCAGGGTCTCTCCGACGGCCGCGATGCCAGCCTCGTCGCCGTAGAAGAGGTGTGCTTCCTCGGTGACGATCAATCCGACCACCGGTGCGATCACACGGATCTTCGGGCCCCATTCGGCCGCGAGTGTCTGAGTTGCGTTGATGAGACCGGCCTTGGCCGCGCCGTAGGCGACGCCGGCAGGGTTGGCCCGCGTGCCCGAGACCGAGGCGATGTTGATGATGACGCCGCCGTCGTCCTGCGACTGCATCTGGTCGTGGACGGCCTGTGCGAAATTCAACGGGGCCATGAGGTTGAGGGCCACGATCTTCTCGTTGAATCGCGGCGAGACGGTCGCGCTCTCGGCCGGAGGCGCGCCACCGGCGTTGTTCACGAGGATGTCGACGCGGCCGGTCTGATCGATCGCTGCGGTGACCACAGCCGAGACCTGCTCGGGCTCGCGAACATCGCAGGCGACGAACGTCGCCGTCCGACCAGCGGCTTCGATCGGCGCCTCCGGCTCGCGGCGGGCGCAGATGACCACATCGGCGCCATGCAAGAGGAACCGTTGGGCAATGGACTTGCCCAGCCCCTTCGTGCCGCCGGTGACAATGACGGTTCGGCCGGTCATGTCGAGGGGATCGCCGCTGTGGGTGTCGTCGGACATGACGGAAACCCTACCCGCACGTGTTCGCACCGCTCCCAGCCGTGGCGTACCGTCAGAGCGGTTTCTGACAGACCGTCAGATGAGGAGGGGCAGTGCCCGACAAACGTATGACCGAGGACGAGGTCATTGCCGATCTCGAGAGCGGTATGACCATCGGTATCGGTGGGTGGGGTTCTCGGCGCAAGCCGATGTCGCTCGTCCGGGCGATTCTTCGAAGCGATCTCACCGATTTGCACATCGTGTCCTACGGCGGTCCCGACGTGGGCATTCTCACCGCGTCCGGAAAGGCCACCCGGGTGACTTACGGGTTCGTGTCGCTCGACTCGATTCCCCTCGAACCGCACTTCCGTGCCGCCCGCCAGGCGGGCACGCTCGAAGACTTCATGGAGCTCGACGAGGGCGCGTTCTACCTCGGCCTCATGGCCGCGGCTCATCGAGTGCCCTTCTACCCGACCCGAGCCGGTCTCGGCACCGCCATGCTCTCCGAGAACCCGGGCCTCAAGACCGTGACATCGCCCTACGCCGACGGCGAAGAGCTCGTGGCCATCCCAGCCTTCGAGATGGACGCTGTGCTGCTGCACATGAACCGGGCCGACGCCAAGGGTAACGGCCAGTTCCTCGGCCCCGATCTCTACTTCGATGATCTCTTCGCCATGGCTGGCAAGAAGACCTACATGTCCGCCGAGAAGATCATTTCGACTGCCCAGTTCCTCGACGAGGGACCCGTCCACACGTTGCGGATCCCCCGTGTCCACGTCGACGGAGTGATCGAGGCGCCCATGGGTGCCCACTTCACCGAGTGCCCGCCCGACTACGGCCGCGACGAGGCCTTCCAGAAGGAATACGCCGCGACGGCAAAGGACCCCGAGGCGTGGGCGCAGTTCCGCGCTGATTGGCTCGAGCTGGAATCGCACGAGGCATACAGAGCGCGGCTGAATGAACGAGGTCTCGAGCAGAGGGGGCAGTCATGAGTGAGCAGTCTGAGGGCGACATCACACTCGACGAGATCTGCGTGGTCGCGATCGCCGAGGCGTTCCGCGGCGACGGCGAGGTGTTGTGCAACCCCATGGGCCCTGTGCCCGTCATCTCGGGCCGGCTGGCGCGAGCCACATTCGAACCCGATCTCATGCTGACCGACACGATTGCGTACGCCATCGAAGGCAATCTTCCCTTCGGCGGCGATTCCAGCGATGCCGTGATCGAGTCGTACATGCCGTTCCGCTCGATCTTCGACCAGGTGTGGTCCGGCAAGCGCCACGTGGTCATGGGTGCCAGCCAGATCGACCGGCACGGCAACCAGAACTTCGCGGCGATCGGTCCGTATCGAAAGCCGAAGGCGCAGCTGCTCGGTATGCGGGGCGCACCCGGCAACCTCATCAACCACGCCACCACGTATTGGGTGCCCAACCAGGCTCGGGCGTTCAGTGAGACGGTCGACGTCGTCTCCGGTCCGGGCTACGACCGCATCGCCGAGCTTCCCGAGGCCAGTCGGTCCCACTTCGAGATCCGTCGAGTGGTCACCGATCTCGGCGCCTACGACTTCGAATCCGAGGACCGCACGATGCGAGTCCGTTCCTTGCATCCGGGCGTCACGCTCGATCAGGCGCAGGAAGCCTCGCCGTTCGAGCTGACCGTCACCGGTGATGTGCCCGAGTCTCGTCGTCCGACCGACGAAGAACTCGCCCTGATCCGCGACGTGTTCGATCCCAAGGGTGTTCGCAAGAGCGAGTTCCGCTGATGGATCTGGATCTCGCCCCTCGCTATGTCGAGTTCCGCGAGGAGTGTCGCTCGTGGCTCGATGCCAACAATCCGGGGCGCATCGCGTCGATGGACACCGCAGTCGGCTTCGAGGAGCATCGCCAATGGGAGCGGGTGCTCTTCGACGGCGGCTGGTCGGTTCCGGGCTGGCCCAAGGCCTACGGCGGTCGTGACTGCGACCTGATCGAGTGGCTCATCTACGAAGAGGAGTACTGGCTCTCGGGCGTACCCGGTCGGGTCAGCGCCAACGGCGTCAGCCTTCTCGCGCCGACGATCTTCAACTTCGGCACGCAGGAGCAACAAGACGAGTTCCTGCCGAAGATGGCGAGCGGCGAGCAGATCTGGGCGCAGGGGTGGAGCGAACCCGAGGCCGGGAGTGACCTCGCCGGCATCAAGACCAAGGCCATTCGTGACGGCGACCACTACGTGCTGAACGGCCAGAAGACCTGGTGCTCCCGAGGTGCAGTCGCGGACTGGATCTTCTGCATCGTTCGCACCGACCCGGACGCAGAACGCCACGCCGGGCTCACCTATCTGCTCGTGCCCGCCGACGCCCCAGGTATGGAGCGGCGACCGATCGGGCGCCTCGACGGGGAGCCGGGGTTTGCCGAGATCTTCTTCGATGATTGCCGAGTATCGACCGAACACGTGCTGGGCGAAGAGGGCCAAGGATGGGCCGTCGCGATGGCCGCAGCCGGCTCCGAGCGCGGACTCAACCTGCGCAGCCCCGGCCGGTTCATGGCCGCCGCCGAGCGCCTCACCGATCTCGCCCGCGAGCTGAAGACGCAGGGCCACACGGTCGATGTGCGCCTTCGCGATGAGGTCACCGATGCCTGGATTCGCGCCCAGGCCTACCGCTGGCAGACCTACATGATCGCCGCCAAGCTCATGGACGGCGCCGAGATCGGGTCTGAGGCGAGCCTCATGAAGGTCTTCTGGTCCGAGATGGACCTCGAACTCCACGCGACCGCGCTGCGCCTTCTGGGCGAGCACGGCGAGATTATGGCCGACAACGACTGGCTCGACGGTTACGTGTTTGCCCTGTCCGGGCCGATCTACGCCGGCACCAACGAAATCCAACGCAACATCATCGCCGAGCGGGTGCTCGGTCTGCCCCGGAGGTAAGGCGATGCGTTTCACGTTCACCGAAGAGCAAGACATGTTCCGCGACACAGTGCGCGATCTGTTTGCCGACCTTTGTCCGCCGGAGGCCGTGCGGGCGAGCTGGGACAACGCCGACGGCCGGGTGCCAGGACTCTGGTCGGCCCTCGCCGACATGGGCGTCTTGTCGGTCCTCGCGCCGGAAAGCAACGGCGGACTCGGCATGGACGAAGTGGATTTCGTTCGC
>CALKOE010000021.1 GCA_938091985.1 uncultured Acidimicrobiales bacterium
GTAGCGCTCCCGCGAAGGTTCACATGTCGATGGCTTCGGCCACCTCGACGTTGCCGTCATTGGCGAGCACCGGACAACCCTTGGCCATCTCGACCGCGGCGTCGATGTTGTCGGCCTGGATGATGCCGTAGCCGGTCAACGGGTTGCCGCCGCCGTCGGCGACGCTGCCGTCGCTGGCGATGGTCTTGGCGAAGGAGATCGGGTTGCCACCGTCGACGAGGTTCTCGCCGAGGGCCCCGAACCAGTTCTCCCAGGCCTTCATCATCTCGGCCATGGCTTCTTCAGAGTCGGGCATGTGGCCGGCTCCGCCGCCGTTCTGGTGGTAGGCGAGCACGTACTTGGGCATTGGATGTCCTCCGGGTCGTCTTGCTGGTTGGTTGCTGATGCGACGAATGGCGGCGCTCGTCATCGACAGGTTCGCGAAGATTCTCCGCGATTTCTCGTGACGGGTCGGATTCAGGCGAGACTCGGTGCATGTCGCAGGTCATCAAGATCAATGCCATCACCGTTCCCGGGGATCTCGGTGACGAGGTCGCCCGTCGGTTCGCAGCTCGTGCCGGTGCCGTCGAAGGGATGGATGGGTTCGAGGGCTTCGAGCTCCTCCGCCCGACCGACGATCGCGAGACATGGCTCGTGCTCACGCGCTGGCGCGACGATGAGTCCTTCCATGCCTGGACCAGTTCAGCTCAGTTTCGCGACGGTCACCGCGACGCGTTGGCTGCGGGCGCGGACGCGCCGGCGCCGCTGTCGATCAGCGCTGAGCTCTGGAGCTATGAAGTCGAGCTCGGTCGAGAAGGCGAGTGATTCGCGACCTTCACAACGTTGTCAGCTGGGTCTTCATACTTGCCAACGGCGCCGTGGGCCTGTGGGCCCTGGCGGCTCACCAGTGGCCGAGGTATCGACATCGCGCCGGATGGATTGCGGTGGTCATCGCCGAGGTGGTCGTGCTCGCACAGGTGATCCTTGGCGTGATCCTGCAGGTCAACGAAGACATCGAAGGCGATCGACACCAGCTCTACGGGTTCTCTGCGTTCGCGAGCGTCGGCATCATTTTCGCCTACCGCAACGAAATGAAAGACCGGCCCTACCTGCTCTACGGGCTGGGCAGCCTCTGGCTCATGGGCCTCGGAATCCGCGCGGCCGTGCTGTAGACGCTTTGCCTAGACATTGCTTGCCTCAGACATTGCTTGCCTTAAACATTGTTTGCCTAAACATTGACGATCGGGCAGAGGAGGGTGCGTTCGACGCCGGTGATTCCCTGCACGGCATGGACGACGACCTTTCCGAGCTCGTCCATGTTGGCGGCTTGTGCGCGGGCAATGACGTCGTAGGGCCCCATCGCCACCTCGGCGGTGACCACGCTTTCGATCGCTGCGGTGGCCGTTGCCACGTCGACAGCGGTGCCCACGTCGGCCTGGATGAGGATGTAGGCGGAAACAGTCATGACGCCACGTTACGTCGCCGTTTCGGACGGCGCCGTCAAACCCGACGCCCGAGTCGGCCGATCAGACGTGTGCTCGCTAACCTCAATGATCGTCCTCGAGGCGCTCACATCGTGATGCGTGGCGCCGACCGGACCACGAGATCTATCCCTGGAGAGAATTATGAGCAGCGCAGCGCAAGCCGCGGCACAACTCGAAACCGCATTCGGGCTGAAGGGTCCTGAACTGCGTTTTGGCCTCAGCCAGGACGAACTGTTCCACGAGGCGATCGCCAACGATCGCGGCCGGGTCGACGTCGGCGGTCCCGCTGATGCCCAGAAGGCGTTTCCGACGACACTCGGCGTCGATGGCCCTCTCGTCTACTTCTCTGACCCGGAGTGCACCGGTCGGCCGGTGCAAGACACCTTCTGCGTCAACCGCGACAGCGTCACCGACTCCGTCTGGTGGAAGAGCGGCTTCTCGAAGTTCGATCCGGCAAAGTTCGACGAGCTCTTGCCCCGCGTCATCGATCACCTCAACGAACGCGATCAGCACCTCTACGTGACCGACGTCTTCTGTGGTTGGGACACAACCTTCGCCGAGCCCTACCGCTTCGTGGGCGAATACGCGACCCACGCGTACTTCTGCAACATCATGTTCCCGAAGAACGTCCGCGACGACAGCGACCGCGGCGACGCGGGTTGGACGCTCATCAACGTGCCGTCGTTCACCTGTGACCCTGAACGCGACGGCACCCTCAGCGGCCGTGCCGTGATCATCGACATCGAGCGACGCGTCGGTCTCGTCCTCGGCGCCGCCGACTACTGCGGTGTCAACAAGAAGACGATGTTCACGATCATGAACTACGTCCTTCCTGCGAAGGGCCAGCTGTCCATGCACTGCTCGGCCAACGTGGGAGAGCGCGGCGACACTGCGATCCTGTTCGGCCTCTCGGGCACCGGCAAGACCACCCTGTCGGCCGACCCCGACCGCGAATTGATCGGCGACGACGAACACGTCTGGACCGACAAGGGCATCTCGAACTTCGAAGACGGTTGCTACGCAAAGCTGATCGATCTCGACAAGACCAACGAACCGGTGATCGCCGCGGCGATGTCGATGAAGGGCACGCTCATCGAGAACGTGCCCGGGCTGCCGGGCAAGGCCATCGAGGAAACCGATCCGCAGGAATTCGATCTCACCGACGGTTCGGTCACCGAGAACACCCGCTTCGCCTATCCGTTGACGACCAACCCCAACGTCCGTGAGGGCGCGGCCGGTCCACACCCGGAAACCATCGTGCTGCTCACCGCCGACGCGTTCGGCGTGCTCCCGCCCGTCTCGATCCTCAACAAGGAAGAGACGATGTATCACTTCGTCATGGGCTTCACGTCGAAGCTCGCCGGCACCGAGGTCGGCGTCACCGAGCCGGAGCCGTCGTTCTCCTCGTGCTTCGGTGCGGCGTTCATGTCGCAGAAGGCTTCGGTCTATGCCGAACTTCTCGCGAAGCGCATGGCCGAAAACGAGACGCGCTGCATTCTGCTCAACACGGGTTGGAGCGGTGGTCCCCACGGCAAGGGCGAGCGCATGTCGCTCAAGGCCACCCGGGCGCTGCTGAACGCGGCCCTCGAGGGCGAGTTCGACAATGCCGAGCTCGATGTCCA
>CALKOE010000022.1 GCA_938091985.1 uncultured Acidimicrobiales bacterium
GCTAGAGTGAAATCTACGTTTCGATCAATCCGTCTGGATGAGGCGTGGCCCTAGGCCACGCCTTTCTCGATTCAGGCAACCGTTTGTCGTTCACAATCTGACAATCTCTGCAACCGGAAAGGAGCATCCCGCTATGGCCACCATCGACCGTATTCGCGAACTCATTGCTCCGATCATCGACGCAGAAGAAGTCGAGCTCTACGACCTCGAGTACAACGGCGGCATCCTGCGCGTCTTCGTCGATGACCCCGAGCGGGTACTCGGCGACACGAACACCGGCATCGACATCTCTGTCGTTCGGCGGATCAGCCGCAGCATCAGCCACATGCTCGACGAGGTCGATCCGATTTCGGGTCGCTACACCCTCGAGGTGTCGAGTCCTGGCCTCGAGCGCGCGCTGCGCACCCCCGATCACTATCGCAAGGCGATGGGGTCGGTCGTGAAGATCAAGACCAACCCGAACGTCGACGGCGATCGTCGAGCCACGGGTGAACTCGTTGCGTTCGACGATGATGGCTTCGAACTCAGCATCGACGGCGAAACGCGGCGGTTTGCCTATGGCGACATCGCCAACTCCCGCACAGTGTTCGAATGGGGTCCCACTCCGAAGAAGGGTGGACCCAAGAATCCCGAGAAGATCCCCGAGAAGAAGGCTCCGACGTCATGAACCAAGACATGATGGAAGCACTCCAGGCGCTCGCCCAGGAGCGCGGTATCTCCGTTGATGCGTTGTTTGCCGCGCTGGCCGACGCCCTCGAATCCGCCTACAAGCGGATGCCGGGCGCGTACGAGTATGCGTGGGTCACGATCAACCCCGAGACCATGGAATTCCAGGTCTCAGCCCAGGAGCTCGACGAGGACGGCGAGCCGATCGGCGATGAGTTCGACGTCACCCCCGACGACTTCGGCCGCATCGCTGCCCAGACTGCTCGCCAGGTGATGACGCAGCGCATCCGTGAAGCCGAGCGTGAGCTCAAGTACGAGGAATACGCCGGCCGTGAGGGCGACATCGTCACCGGCATGATCCAGCAGACCGATGCGCGTTACACGCTGCTCGATCTCGGTCGGGTCGAAGCCTTGCTGCCACAGGCCGAGCAGGTGCCCTACGAGCGCCCCGATTCCAACGTGCGGATCAAGGCCTACATCGTCGAGGTGCGCAAGACCGCCAAGGGCCCGCAGATCGTCGTGAGCCGGACTCACCCCGGCCTCGTGAAGCGACTGTTCGAGCTCGAGGTTCCCGAGATCGCCGACGGTGTCGTCGAGATCAAGGCCTGCGCCCGTGAACCAGGCCACCGCACCAAGATCGCCGTCTACTCCAACGACTCCAACGTGGATCCCGTCGGCGCCTGCGTGGGTGCGCGTGGTGCCCGTGTGCGTCAGGTCGTCAACGAGTTGCGTGGCGAGAAGATCGACATCGTGCCGTTCTCGGAGGATCTCGACGAGTTCGTCATGAAGGCGCTCTCGCCGGCCAAGGTCACCCAGGTCCGTCCCGACCCCGAGACGGGCGACTGCGACGTGATCGTGCCCGATTTCCAGCTGTCGCTGGCGATCGGCAAGGAGGGCCAGAACGCCCGCCTCGCCTCGCGCCTGACGGGCTGGGGCATCAACATCAAGAGCGAGACTCAGCTGGCCGAGGAAGAGGCCTACGGCGACGTCGAGTGGGCCGAAGGCGAGTGGGTCACCGACCCCGAGTCCGGCGAGCAGGTCTGGCAGCCCGCTGATGGCGGCGATGCCGTGTCCGCGACCGATTGGGCCGAGGCCGCCGACGAGAACGCAGAAGCGAACGCCGATTCCGGCGACTCCGCAGACGCCGATGCCCCGAAGGCCGACGCCGACGTCAGCGCAGAGACTGACGCGGGTCCGGCGAATGCCGGCGACGATGACGTGACTGAAGAAACTGACGCGGGTCAGGCGAATGCCGGCGACGACGACGTGACTGAAGAAACTGACGCGGGTCCGGCGAATGCCGGCGAAGAAGAGGAGTAGCCCGCAACGCACCTGTGTGGGCTGTCGGCGGGTGTTCCCGGCCGACACGCTCGTGCGGGTGCGACGTGTCGATGACGCGCTCGTCGTGGGCCCTGGCCCGGGGCGCGGCGTGTGGGTCGGCCCGTCCACGGCCTGCGTCGACGCAGCCACTCAGCGTAAGGGTTTTCACCGGGGTCTACGGGCCGAGGTGAACGCCGCTGAGATCGCTAGGCTCGTGTCGTCGTGGTCGACAGAACCGCTCGCGTGCCCGCACGCAAGTATTTGAGACCGCAGCCGGTGGGGCCTGTCCCCGCCGTTCGTTTATCACAAGGACTTTCACTCGAACGTGCCATCCAATATTCGCGTGTACGAACTCGCCCGGGAACTCGGCCTTACCAACGCCGAGACCCTTGAGCTTGCTGAAGGCCTCGGCATCGGGGTCAAGAGCCATTCGTCGAGCATCGTTGACGCGCAGGCAGATCGGGTTCGCCGCAAGGCTGAGCGCGAAGGTCTGATCCGCGACGAGCAGCCCCCCGAGCCGGCCAAGAAGACGACCAAGAAGGCTTCCAAGAAGACTTCGAAGAAGGCTTCCAAGAAGGCGACCAAGAAGGCGGCCGCGTCAAGCGACGCCGACGCAGAAGACGACGCCCCCAGCGACGACGCCCCTGCTGAGGAAGCTCCGATCGAGGTTGCCCCGGTGGCAGAAGCCCCGGTCGAGGCTCCTCCCGCTGAGGAAGCCCCGATCGAGGTTGCCCCCGCGGCAGAAGCCCCGGTCGAGGTTGCCCCCGATCCTGAGCCCGCTGCTCCTGAGCCAGCCCCCGCGCCGGCCCCGCCAGCACGCGTGATCTCGTCGAGTGGTAGTGGAGCGCCGCCGAAGCGCACAGTCGAAGAACCGCCTGTCCCTGCTGCACCGGTGGTCAAGAAGGTCGTCAAGAAGGTCGTGAAGAAGGTCGTCAAGAAGGTGGCGATCAACCCCAACGTGAAGCCGGGCGATGCCCCGACGTCCACGTCGGGCAAGCCGATTCCTCCTCCGCCGCGGTCCTCGACCGGCCGAGCGATCCCGCCACCACCTGGTGGCCGCGGACCGCGCACTCCGGCCGGCACCACCCCTGGGCGTTCCGCCCCGAGCGGTGGCGGCGGCATGCCGGGCGGACGCCGTCCTTCCGGCGGTCCTCGCGAGCAGGTGCCGGGCGCCGGTCCTCCGGGCCGTGGTGGCCCAGGTGGCGGTCCTGGTGGCCGTGGTGGCCCGAATCAGGGTCGCCGTCCGCCGCGACGCAAGGGTCGTCGTCGTCGCAGCCAAGAAGAGCTGCAGCCGATGGACGCTCCTTCCTATACGCCGGAGGACACTCCGGTTCCCGAGGGCGAGATCGTCATCGAGCGTGCATCGACCGCGCTCGACCTCGGTCCCAAGCT
>CALKOE010000023.1 GCA_938091985.1 uncultured Acidimicrobiales bacterium
GCCACGGCGGCGCCTGCAACAAGCGCGACACCGGCAGCGGCCGGTGCGAGCAGGAGCGCCGGATCGGGCAGACCGAAGGGCACGACACCCCACGACGCAGCCCACACCACTCCCCAGGAGACGAGCGCGACCGTCCAACCACGAGCGGCAAGCGCAAAACGCCACGACCGTCCGGCGAGGAGGGCCAAGGCGAGTGGGATCGCGAGCAGGAAGGTGAGCGGACCAGCGGACGACGACCCCACGGCAAACCCGAGAATGTCGGTGAGCGCGAGATCGGTTGCTTCGCCGGACCGACCATCGGCAAACGGCACCCAGGAGATCCCGGCGGCGAGTTGATCGAGCAACTGCGGCAAGAGGAGCACTGCCACGCCGAGCGACCCCGCGACGGTGACCAACAGCAACCTCGGGATGCCCCGCATGTGCCCCGACAACAACGCGGCGATGAGCACGCCGGCGATGATGATCGGCACGATGAGAAGTACGGAGGGCTCGAACATGGCGGCCAGACCCACCGAAGCCCCGAGGCCGGCCGCGGTGGCGAGCAGCGTCCGCCAGGGGCCGGCAGTCGATCGGAAGGGTGTGGTCGCCTCGCCATGAAGCAGCGCAGCAAGCGCCCACGGAGCCAAGGCATAGCCATAGAGGCCGGCGAGCGATGCTGTCTCGATCGCGACCCACGGCAGCGGCACGATCGCGTAGGCCAACAAGGCGCCGCTCTGCGCACGGCGCGAACCGGTGACCCGCAGCATGCGCCACGCGCCCCAGAGACCGACAAAGACCGGCCCCACCACCCACAGCAAGCGCACGAGGCCCGTTGCGCCGCCGGTGAGCCATGTGGCGATGCCCAAGAGCGCCACCCCACTACGAGGCGTGCCGGGGCTCCCGAGGTCACGGTGGCGCCAGCTGCTCCACCACTCGTCGAGCATCCCTCCGGACGAATCACCGAACGACAGGAAATCTCCCACCGCAGGGATCCCGTCGGAGATAAGCGTGCGACTGCCGAACAGAACGAAGAGTGCGACCAGCGCCGCTGAAAGCGCTGCGATTCGAGCGGTGCCGGTGCGCATGAGCGACCGGAGATGCTCATCGTCGGTTCGGCGCCCGATCTGACCGCGCACGAACGCGTTGATCCGAACGCTCCCGGTCTCCTGCAACGAGCGGACGTCGCTGTGGCGGGCGCGGATCAGCGGCCGCAACTCACGACGGCGAGCTCTGATGTCGCCCAAGCGGCGAGCGTTCCACACCCAGGCGGAGAAGACGTCTCGCACGTGAGACAGCCGCCCGGCCAGCAACGCGAGCGTGGCCTCCCCCAACGTCAGCAGGGCGAGCAGAGGCAGCGTGACGAGCAGCGAGAGACGGCTGCCGGTGATGAGCACCGTCCGCAGCTGGTGGCGGGCCCGGGAACGACGAATGTCGTCGACGCCTGTGCGCCCGAGGAGGTCTTCGCGATGACGCACCCGAGAGTCGGGCACGATCATCACCCGAGCACCGAGCAGCTGGGCTCGCCAGCACAGGTCGATGTCTTCGCCTCGATGCGTGATGCCAGCGTCGAAGCCGCCCAGCGTCTGGAAGAGCCCGGTGCGGATCAGCATGCAGGCCGACGGCAGCGCGAACACGTCGGCGACCGCGTCGTATTGCTCTTGGTCGAGTTCACCCGGATCGACCACGTCGGCCGCGACCGCAAATCGGTCCACGGTGTAGGCCACGTGCTGCAGGCGGTCGGGACGATCCCAATCGACCAACTTCGGACCGGCGATGCCGGCATTGGACCGCAGCGACTCGACGACCAGTTGGCGAACCGCATCAGACGCCAGAGCGACGTCGTCGTGACACAAGAGCACGAACGCCGGGTCGAGATCAGTGTCGAGGATGGCATCGGCTGCGGCCGAGAATCCATCGGTGTCACCGGCATCGAGCACAGAGGCTGTGGGCAACGCAGCGTGGACGCGACTCCCGAGATTGCCACTTCCGTCGGCGTCGACGACCAGAACCGACAATCTCGTGTAGTCCTGGGTCGC
Source organism: uncultured Acidimicrobiales bacterium (assembly GCA_938091985.1). Taxonomy (GTDB): domain Bacteria; phylum Actinomycetota; class Acidimicrobiia; order Acidimicrobiales; family Aldehydirespiratoraceae; genus JAJRXC01. The sequence continues at coordinate 2,016 of CALKOE010000023.1, forward strand.
CAGGCTGTCGAGGGTCTCCTCGAACCAGTCCCCGGGGTCGTGAGCCACAACTACGGCCAGTACGGACGGGGTCGCGTCGCGAGGCGAGGAGTCGGGTGGGTCGGCCACGATCGTGCGAGGCTACCGCCCCGCCGCGGGCGGGCGGGGCCACCGCAGCGACCATCGGGGCCACAAGGGTTGAGACACCCGCTGACCACCCGTAGAGTCATCGCCGATGCCCGGCTCCCAGGCGACGTTCGCCGCTTCCGCTTCCACGGGCGTGCGCTGAAATGCGCGCGCTGGTGACTGGGGCCAAGGGCTTCGTCGGAATCCACCTGGTCGAGCACCTGCGCGCCAGCGGCGACGACGTGATCGAGTCATCTACTGACATCACCGAACGCGAGCGAATGGCCGCACATGTGGCCGAACACAGCCCGGAAGTGATCTACCACCTCGCCGCCCAAGCCGACGTGGGTGGCTCGTGGGCAGCGCCCATCCCCACGCTGCGGGTCAACATCGAAGGCACTGTCAACGTGCTCGACGCAGCTGTGGCGGCTGGAGTGCGGCGTGTCCTTGCCGTCACCAGCGCTGATATCTACGGACCAGTCGAGGAAACCGATCTCCCGCTCGACGAGTCGCAACCCGTCCGCCCCGTGAGCCCCTACGGCGCCAGCAAGGCCTCGGCCGACATCATGTGTCTCGCCGCAGGACTGGCCCACGGCATCGAGGTTGTACGGGCCCGCAGCTTCAACCATCTCGGCCCCGGACAGACCGACAAGTTCGTGGCCAGCGCGATCGCCAGCCGCATCGTCGACAACGAGCGCAGCGGCGAGGCCGCTGTGCGAGTCGGCAACCTTGCGGCTCGGCGCGACTTCACCGACGTTCGCGACGCGGTGCGGGCCTATCGGCTTCTCATGACCCATGGACAGGCAGGCGACGTCTACCACGTCTGCTCCGGCACCGACCGGGCCTTACGCGAACTTGCCGACGAGCTCATCTCCATGGCAACCAGCGAGATGCAACTCGTTGCCGACCCCGAGCTCTTCCGCCCTGTCGACCTGAAGGTCCTCCGCGGCGACTATTCCAAGATCAACGCCGCAACCGGCTGGTCACCCGAAATCGACATTCACACAACTCTCTGCGATCTACTGGAATTCTGGCGTTCCCACCCCGAGGGCGTCAGAACTCCCGAGATCGTCTGACCCACCGCCAGAAAAACGAGGATCATCGTGGCCAAGCGCGCACTCATCACCGGAATCACCGGGCAAGACGGCTCCTATCTCGCCGAATTCCTGCTCGAGAAGGGCTACGACGTCGTCGGCATGGTTCGTCGCTCGAGCACGGTCAACTTCGAACGGATCGCTCACATCCAAGACCAGATCCGTTTCGCGCCCGGCGACCTGCTCGATGAGGTGTCGATGATCGAGATGCTGCGGACGTATCGCCCCGAAGAGGTCTTCAACCTCGCCGCGCAGTCCTTTGTGCAGACGTCGTTCGGTCAGCCGGTCCTCACGGGCGAGACCACCGCTTTGGGTGTGACGCGGCTCCTCGATGCGATCCGTCTCGTCGACCCGGAGATCCGCTTCTATCAGGCGAGCTCGTCAGAGATGTTCGGCAAGGTCCACGAAGTTCCGCAGACCGAGTCGACACCGTTTCATCCGCGTAGCCCGTATGGCGTGGCCAAG
>CALKOE010000024.1 GCA_938091985.1 uncultured Acidimicrobiales bacterium
GCCGCCGATCGCGGCGATCACACCCATGATGATGAGGCGCCGGTCGCGCACGTCGAGGGCGTCGCGGGTCCACACCGCTCCGAAGAGGTCCTCGGTCATGATGTCGGCGAAGTCCATGAAACCTTGGGGCACGACCGGAACGACGCCCTGGTAGACGTCCTCCATCGTCGCCGCGCCGCGGGCCCATTTCTCTTGATCTGCTTGGTGGGCCATGTCAGCTGTCTCCCTGTTGGCCGGGTTGGAGGTGTTGATCGGGTTGGGCGGTGCCGCTGTCGGGCATGCCGTAGACGAGGCGCATCGAGTCGCGCACGACCTCGACCACCGGCATTGCTCGACCCGACTCCAGGCCGAGGCTCGCGGCGAGCTCGAGGTCCTTCTCGGCGAGATAGATGTTGCCGTCGAGGAAGGCACCGAGCTCGCCCACCTTCGTCTCGGGCGCCATGGTCGTCAGCGGATAGAAGCGCTCGGTCAGGCTGCCGAGCTGGCCGACATGGCGCCAGGCATCGAGGAGCATCTCCGGGCTGCTCTGCTCCCCGACCACGATCTGATGAGCAGCGCTGAGAGCCGCCTGCTGGAAGTAGGTCATCACGTTGAACGCGACCTTCATCGCCATTCCGGCGCCGACCGGCCCCGCCTCGAACACTGCCCCGCCGCAACAATCGAGCACGGCGCGAGCCGTTGGGGTCAGACCGGTGTTCGGCACACCGACCATGATCGACAGTGCGCCTTCCTCCGCCGCTGCTGCACCACCCGCGACTCCCGCATCGAAGAGCGCAACATCGCGTTCGGCCGCCAGCGCGGCGAGATCACGAACGGTGTCGGGATGCACGGTCGAGTGAACGGCGATGGTCGTGCCGGGGTTGCACGAGTCGAGAATGCCGTGCTCTCCGGTCACCACTTCCATCACGGCCGCGTCATCAGGCACGCAGATGCTGATGTGCTCGCAGGAGGCGGCGAGCGCCGCACCCGATTCAGCTGCGACCGCGCCTTTCGCGACCACGCCGGCAACCGCGTCGGCGCTGAGGTCGAAGACCTGCAGATCGAAGTCGCTGTCGGCCAGCCGGCCCGCCATCGCGCCCCCCATGGCACCTAGTCCGATGTATCCGACTGTTCCGGTCACTGCTGTCTCCTCTGCACGGATTCGCCACCGTACTCAGCACAACCATCGCGACTCGAATGCGGCTAGGCGTAGTCGAGCGGCAGCGCCGTCGTCTGCTTCATCTGCTCCATCACGAACACCGTGCGAACGTCGTAGAGATCGACGCGGGCGATGAGTCGCTTGTAGAAGTCGTCGTAGGCCTCGATCGACGGCACCACGACCTTGAGCGTGTAGTCGATCTCGCCGCTCGTTCGATAGGCCTCGATGATCTCCGGCAGGTCGGAGATCCCGGTGCAGAAACGATCGAGCCAGGCCGCACTGTGGTCGTTCGTGCGAATGTGGACCAGCGCGGTGACGTCGAGGTTGAGCGCAGCCGGATCCACCAGCGCGACGCGACCCCGGATGACCCCGTCCTTCTCGAGCTTTTGCACACGGCGCCATGCCGGTGTCGCCGTGAGCCCGACCTCTTCGGCGAGCTCGCGGGCGGTGAGGTCGCCACGTTCCTGCAGCAGGCGCAGTATTTCCCGATCAACTTGGTCCACAATAGAAAATACTAGCGCCTATCCTCCATATCGGAGGACAAATTGCTCCTTCTGGGCGCTCAGAACGCAATATCCGCACAGAACTTCGAGTGGCGTTTCTCTACTCTGTGGGCATGGCAGCAAATCCCTTCACCGAGCACCCCCACGCTGCGGGCGAGTCATACCGCGAACACATGAGCGTGGCCATGGGCGTCAGCCGTCAGCTTGCGGGCGCTGCTGTCGCTGCGCTGGTGCATGCTGTGCTGCCCAGCCGACACACCACAACGGCGAGCGACAAGATTCGCGCCCTCGCCGGGTGCATCGAGCGTCATGATCGCGAGGGTCTGCGCACAAAGGCGACCCTCGAGGTCGTCGACGGTGCTGCCTAGAACTTCTCGTCGAGTTGACCGACCCGGTCGTACTTCGGGCCGAGCATCACACCCAGCTGACGGGCCTCGCCGGCCTCGAGCTTGATGCCCGGGCGGCCGTGGGCGAATCGGAAGTTGTCGAAGACCGCAACATCACCCTTGCGCCAGTCGACCTTGATTCCGAAACGGTCGTAGTGCGAGACCATCTCTTGGAGCTCAGCGTGGCTGAACTCTGAGTCGTCGCCGAACGTCATGTGGAGCGGGCGCTCGTTGTGGGGCAGATGCATCACCAACGGCCACCCGTCGAACCACATCCCATGGTCGGCGATCGAGCAATAGAAGAGGTTGCGATCGGTGATGGGGTCGTATTCGAACGCATCGCAGTAGTAGCGCGTCTTCAAGAGGCGATCGGGTCCCCACTCGGTGAGGAGCCCGCGGACCTGGGCATAGGCCTCAGCCTCGGCAGGATCTTCTGTGTCCATCGACAGTTGCCAGTGGTTGTAGACACCCACCTCGAGGCGGTCGTTGAACGCCTCGCGATCGGTCAGCGACCGGTGGTAGCAGACACCGAGTTTCTTCAACTTCTGACCGAGCTCCGTGGACAGCATGTAGTCGGTCGCCGCGATGCCGTCGGAGAAGTACGTGGCCCCACGATCCGGGAGCGCTTCCTTGCAGAGGAAGGCAAGAGCGCGCGTGCTCTTCGACACGTAGGCCATCTCGTGGTGATAGTGCAGGTGCGCGGAGAGAGGCGCGCCGACCTCGAAGACATTGGCATCGAGCGTCTGGCGAGGGTTGCTGCCACCCTCGTAGTGCATCTCGTCGGGGAGGCAATGCGTTGCGAGCGCGCGCATGTCGGCCAGTTCGACCAGACCGGTGTTGCGCACGTGAACGAGACCGACCTCGTCGCAGATCCGACGCATCTCTTCGCCGAGTTTGCCGTCGGGACGCAGGTCCGCGTTGCCGCCGGCATCGATCTCATAACGCTCGGTGGGAATGGCAGAGACGCCGGTCCACCACTGCGGGAGGATCATGTCGTCGATCTGTCGATCGAGGTCCGGTGGCGCCTCGAGGAAATCGATCGAGTCAGTTGCTGTCATGTTGCCTGCTCCGCATTTCGCTCGGTGGGCTAGCCCGATGGAACCACTCGGTGTGAGTGAATCCCGATAGATGTTGTCGGGAATCGTAGCGGAGAGTTCGCGGAATGCCTAGCGGCAATTCGCTCACCGGTTTCGTCCTCGCCCGAGGTCGCGGCCAGACTGGCAACATGAGCCCCTCGCACCACAGTGCTCCCCACCACAGTGCCCCCCACCACACGGTGATCAGCGCCGACACCCATTGCGGCGCCGACCTACTCGGCTACCGGCCCTACCTCGACGCGAAGTACCACGCCGAGTTCGACCTGTGGGCCGACTTCATGCAAGAGGACCACCTCCGCCGCAAGGAGCTGTTCAAGGACATGGAGCGCACGCCGATGGAAGTCGGCGTCGACGGTGATCCCGACGAGTTCGGCTATCGCAACTTCAGCTCCGAGCAGCGACTCCGCGAGCAAGAAGAGGACGGCGTGATCGCCGCAGTGCTCTTCCCCAACACCCAGCCGCCGTTCTCACCCCCGGCCGCGACCTCGTTCGAAGCCCCGCCCTACAGCGACAACTTCGATCACCGCTGGGCCGGATTGCGAGCGCACAACCGCTGGCTCGCCGACTTCGTGAGCGAGGCCCCCGAGCGCCGAGCCGGCATCATCCAGATCTTCCTCGGCGATGTCGAGGGCTCGGTCAAGGAGATCGAGTGGGCCGCCGAGCAGGGGCTGAGGGGCGGGATCCTCGTCCCCGGGGCACCGCCCGACTCTCCGTTCGAACCTCTCTACTCGGCCAGCTACGAACCGATCTGGGCCGCCGCTGCAGCCGCCGGCATGCCGCTCAACCATCACGCCGGTGGCGCCACGCCCAGCTTCGGCAACCACTTCCCCGCTTCGCTCGCGATGTTCATGCTCGAGGTGCAGTGGTGGACGCAGCGCGCGTTGTGGCACCTCATGTTCTCCGGCGTCTTCGAGCGCTACCCCGACATGCCCTACGTCATCACCGAGACCGGCACCGCCTGGGTTCCCGACACCCTGGCCAAGCTCGACAGCTTCCATCACCGCATGAAGCACTCGAAGTACGGCTCGGAATCGATCTTCGGAGGCCAGGCCGTGGCCCAGATGTCACTCACGCCATCGGAGTACTTCGAACGCCAGTGCTACATCGGCGCCTCGTTCCTTCGACCGGCTGAGGCCGAGATCGCACGCGGTGTCGGCATCGACCGTGTGATGTGGGGTTCCGACTATCCCCACATCGAGGGCTCGTATCCGCACACCCACGAGCATCTGCGGCTCACCTTTGCGCAGATGACGCGTGAAGAAACCACCACGATGCTCACCGACAATGCCGCGAAGATCTACAACTTCGATCTCGAGGCATTGGCACCTCTCGCCGAGAAGTACTGCCCGACGAAGGAATTCGTCGAGACACCCATCGACTATTCGGAGATCCCCGAGCGAGCCAAGGGCTGCCCGGGAATGAACCCCCTCAACCAGGTCCAGGAGGTCGCATGAGCGACGACACGGCTAGCGACAACACAGACAGCGACAATATTGCCGACATCGGCATCGATGGAACGGTCGCCGTGGTCACTGGCGGTGCCGGCGGCATCGGCAAAGGAATCGTCGGTGCGCTCTTGCGCGCCGGTTCCTCGGTGGTCATCGCCGACATCGAGGCCGACACCATCGCAGCAACAGTCGAGGAGTTCTCCTCGCTCGGCCCGGTCTCGGGCGTCCGCACCGACATCACCGACGAAGCGTCGGTCAAGGCACTCGCCGATCAGGTCTACGAACAACACGGCAAGGTCAACCTCCTCTACAACAACGCCGGCGTCACCTCCGGCGGCGGCGGAAAGCCCTGGCAGCAAGAGCCCAACGACTGGCGATGGTGCTTCGGCGTCAATGTCTTCGGCACCGCCATCTGCACGTCTGAGTTCGTACCTCGCATGCTCGAGGGCGCAGAGCCCGGCCAAGTGATCAATACCTCTTCGGGTGATGGCGGATTTGCCCCGGTGCCGACCGCATCGGTCTACGCCGCATCGAAGGCCGCTGTCAGCTGCTTCACCGAGGCGCTGCATCACAACCTCGTGATGGAAGACACCCAGCTTCGGGCATCGGTCTTCTATCCATCCGGCGGACTCCAGCGCACCGGCTTGTTCACCGCTACCCGCAACCGGCCCGAGGAACTCCAACGTGTCGGCGCCGCGACCGGCCGCAAGAGCATGACGTTCGACGAGATGAAGACGATGCTCGAGAAGTCCGGCCGCGTGGTCGTCGAGGCCGACCTCGATGCCCAGGGCGATTTCGTCGTCGCCGAGACCGCAGCTCGCCGCTACATCATCACCCTGAGCCTCGGCGACACCGTCGACCTGCTGCACCGTCGAGCCGATGCCATCGGCAACCTCGACGTGCCCCCGCACCACGGCATGCCGGTCTGACGAGACGGCAGTGAGCACCGTCCCCACCACGTCGGCGGACGGCGACGACATCGCCGAGATGGTCGCCTACACCCAGCTGCGGCGTCTGCAGAGTCGCTACGCCGACATCGTGACGCGTCGCGCGTGGTCCGAGCTGCACGAGATCATGCGTCCCGATTGTGTCGTGACGGTGAACCTCGTAGACCACGAAATTCACTTCGACGGACCTCAAGCGATCGGTGATTTCATCGGTGGGCAGCTCGAACAGTTCGACTTCTTCGAGTTCGTGATCCTCAACACGGTGATGGACATCGATACCAAGGCAGGCACTGCGGCTGCGCGGATGTACATGCAAGAGGCACGGCAAAACATCGCCGACGGTCGACGGGCCGACACCTTCGGCGTGTACCACGACCGTTTCGAACGAGACGACGACGGTGCCTGGTGGTTCGCCCGCCGCCGATACCAGTCCTACGCCCGCACCAACACCGGCGGCCGCGCCGGCGGCGATGCCGACCTGACGGTGTTTCCTTTGCCGGAGATCCCGCTCGACGAGCTCGACTGACCGCTACCAGGCGGCCGCGAGGCCCGCGAGAATTCGCGGAACCCACAGGTCATACATCGAGTCTTCGCCATAGCTCTCGTTGTTCAACACGGCGATGCTCATCAGCTGCTGTACCGCCAACGCCCGATACGTCGCATCGACGACCGCTCGGAATTCGTCTCCATCGATGTCGCGGCCGAGACCACGCGCGACCTCGAGATAGCCGTCGACCAGTGCGGTGCGGCTCGAACTCAGCTCGACCGACAGGCTGCTCGAGAGCAAGTAGCCCACGTCGTAGGCCGGATGCGCATGGCCGACCAGCGCCCAGTCGAGCAAGACAACCTGGCCGTCGGAGCGGTAGAGGATGTTGTCGGAACGAGGATCGCCGTGGATCATCGTGAGCTTCTCGTTGACGGCGGCCACGTCGGCTGGGAAACGATCGAGGGCATCGTGGATCAACGCGACGTGGTCGTCAGTCATCCAGTCGTGCCAGCGCGCTTGAGCCAATGCCAGACAACGTTTGCGTCCGACCGTTTGATACAGACCTGGCGTGGTCGTGACGATCGGCCGGAAGATCTCATCACCCTCGAGCGTCTGATCGCCCCAGAACGCCGTATGAACGGTCGCCAGCTCGGTCAGGGCGGCGGCGATCTGACCATCGTCTGGCGGCGACTTCATGTCGTAGACGGTGCTGTCGGCTCCGAGGTCCTCGATGAGCAACGCGTAGCGGCGCTTTGTGGCCCGCATGAACTTCGTGACATCACTCGTGATCGCGAGCTGCACCCGGTCGGGCAAGGCGTCGACGAGGCGCGAGGTGAGCGGCCCGGTGTTGCGGGCGCCCTTCTCGTCGTAGGCCGCGCCCAGAAAGGTCGGAGTCGGACACGGCATCCGGTGAGCGAAGCGTTGGTAGAAACGAATCTCGCGGGCGTAGGCGTCGAACTGTTCGAGCATCCCGCGTGTCTGGCGATCCGCCGTAGGGAACTTCGCGATCACCGATACCGGGCCGTCCTCAGTGCCCTCATAAGAGAGGTCAACCCGAACCGTGTCGCCAGTGAAGCCGGTGCCACCCCCGGTCAGGGAACGGACCTTGACGGACGAAACGCGCCCGGCCGGGAGAGCACCCGCGCCGCGCATGGCGTCAGTGATCCACTCAGGGCTCAGGTCCGCGGGGGATGCAGGAATGAACGCAGGCACTGTCGTGAAGCGTAACGCGTCGACTCGATTCATTCGGCCGACGAGACCGGCGTCACATACCTTGATCTCGTGACCTCTCCCGCCGAGACAACCATTCAAACCGTGACCGGCCCGATCACAAGTGCCGAACTGGGCCGAACCTTGATGCACGAGCATCTGGCAATCGGATATCCCGGCTGGGAGGCGGCCACCGATGAGCCGTTCGATCGAGCTGAGGCCGTTCGCGTCTGCGTCGACCACGTCGAGTCGTTGAAGGACCTCGGCTACTCGTCGATGATCGACCCGTGCCCGAACGATCTGGGGCGAGACATCGAACTGATGGTCGCCGTCGCAGAAGCGACGGGGTTCAACATCATCTGCGCGAGCGGGCTCTACAAGGAGCACGAGGGCGGCCACGCCCACTGGGCGTTCCGCTCTCGCTTCGAGGATGTGAGCGCGGTGATGACCGACCTCTTCGTTGCCGAACTCACCGACGGCATCGGCTCGACCGGCGTGCGCCCCGGCATCATCAAAGTCGGCACCGGCCTCAACGACCTCACTTCGCATGAGGCAGCGGTCTTTGCTGCGGCGGCCAGCGCTGCCTCAGCGACCGGCACGCCGATCACGACCCACACCGAAGACGGAACGCTCGGCGATCGTCAGCAGGCCGTGCTGACCGAGGCCGGCGTCGACGCACACCGCATCGTGATCGGGCACTCGTGCGGGTCGACCGATCTCGACTATCACCTTCGAATCGCCAATGGCGGGAGCTACCTCGGGTTCGACCGCTTCGGCATCCCTTCTGTGTCCGACGACGAACGGGCGGCATCGCTGGCCCGGTTGGTGTCGGCCGGCGCCGGTGACCGGATCGTCGTCTCCCATGATTCGGTGTGGTGCTGGAAGGGCAATCCATGGCCCGTGGCGCTCCGTGGCCGGATCGCCGAGCAGTTCGTGCCGACCCGGTTCGACACCGAGATCATTCCGAAGCTCACGGAGCTCGGGGTCACCGATGAGGCGATCCACCGGCTCACCCACGACAATCCCCGCAACTACTTCGAGGGCGCGCCCCTCCCCGGACTATGAGATGCCGATGACAAACGCCCCAGACCGACCGATCGCCGCCGACTCGATCGGACTGCTCGAAGGACTCACGACCACCCGGTCGATTCGGCGCTACACCGACGACCCGGTGCCCGATGAGGCCATGCGCGACATCATGTTCGCGGCCACCCGGGCGCCCAGCGGTTCGAACCGCCAACCGTTCCGCTTCATCGTGCTGCGCGACGGTGAGATCGCCGAGCAGGCGAAGGCCATCATCGGCCGAGGGGCCCGCGCGGTCTGGGCCGCAAAGCGCGAGAACGAGGGATATGACAAAGGCTCCGGCATCGACCCGGACTCGCCGAAGGCTCGTATGGCGCGCTCGATGGAGCGCTACGTCGACGACATGGAGAAGGTCCCCGTCCTGATCCTTCCGTGCTTTGTTCGGCACCGACCGGCCAACGCAACCGAGGGCGCCTCGGTCTATCCGGCCTGCCAGAACTTGCTCTTGGCGGCGCGCGGGCTCGGCTACGGCGGCGTCCTCACCATCTGGCACGCCTATGTGGAGGACGAACTCCGAGAGCTGCTCCAGCTTCCCGACGACGTGGTGATTGCGGCGACCATCACTCTCGGCAAGCCGGAAGGCAACCACGGGCCTGTGCGTCGAGTGCCACTCGGCGACCTCATCTACGACGGCGTGTGGGGCGACAACGCCGCATGGGCCGTGGACCCGTCCGGCACCCGCCACACGAGCGCCGGACCTCCCAAGCCCCCGCCGAGCTGACTCAGGCTCAGCCGGAGAACGACTCGCCGACCAGGGACTCCGACAGCGACCACAGCCGCTCGGCAGAATCGACATCGACTGCGTAGTCGGCCGGTTCGCCGAAGTCGGCGTTGTCGAGATATCGACCCCCGATGCCTTCGAGTGAGGGGGCCACCGCGGCCAAGACCGACGTGGCCGCGCCCTGCTCGATGGTCTTGAACTCGGGCAATCCGCCACCGTTGCCGGCTGCCTCACGGTCAGCGGCTCTGGCGCCGAGCTCCTCCATGTCGCCCTCGCCCATGTGGCGGGCCAGGTCCGTCATGATCATTCCCGGGTGCACCGCATTGCTGCGAACCCCGGCATCGGCCAGGCGACGGTCGAGCGCCACGGTGAACAGCACGTTCGCGGTCTTCGATTGCCCGTAGGCCTCGAACTTGTCGTAGGGACGGGTCTCGTAGTTCGGGTCGTCCCAGAGGATGTCGCTGAACCCGTGGCCGGCGCTCGACAAGTTGACGATGCGGCTCGGCGCGCCGGCTCGAAGTGCCGGCAGCAAGCGGTTGGTGAATACGAAGTGGCCGAGATGGTTGGTGCCGAACTGGGTTTCGAAACCATCCGCGGTTCGCCCCTCAGGCGTGAACATCACGCCGGCGTTGTTCACCAGAATCGAGATGGCGTCGTGACGGGCGAGGATCGCGTCGGCTCCCGCGCGGACCGTGGTCAGATCGCTGAGGTCGAACGGCTCGAACTCGAGCGACGCGTTCGGGTGGGCGGCCCGGATGGCCTCGATCGCCGCCTCGCACTTGTCGGCGCTGCGCCCACAGAGCACCACATGTGCCCCGGCAGACGCGAGGGCACGGGCGGTTTCCTGCCCGAGGCCGGTGGTTGCCCCGGTGACGACGGCAACCGCCCCCGAGAGGTCGACTCCTGCGATCACATCGGACGTGGTGGTATCGAATGCCATGGGCCCAGGCTCCTCGGTTGAACAGAGTGTGTTGCTACCACTCACAGGGCTAGGAACACCAGAGGTCGCCGGACTAGTGTACCCGTCTGCACTCCGGGTGCCCGGTCGTACCGCCCGAGTGTCCGATTCTTCAGGGGGATTTGAGGGTGAGCGAAACCGAGCCAGCAGCCGAGTCAGCGCGGTCATTGACCGCGACCGTGCTGGACGAAGAGGCGTCCCGACAGGCCGCTCAAGCCGCACGTTCGAAGGACGTGCTCTTCGCCGACGATCTCCTCCCCGGGGTCGGTTCGGAGGAGATGAGCCTCAAGGCAGGATTCGCCAAGGGCGGCTCCTTCACCTTCTTCGTCCTCCTCGCCCTCAACTCGATGGACGAGCTCGAAGGCGCCGCAGTCAGCATCCTCGGCCCCGACATCGGTGAGACATTCGGTGTCTCCGACGGCGCCATCACTCAGATCTCCGTCGCCTCGATCGTGTTCTTCGTGCTCGGTGCCGGTCCGATGGGCTATCTGGCCGACCGCTACAAGCGCGGCCCGATCGTCGGCCTCGCCAGCCTTGCCTTCGCCTTCTTCGCGTTCCTCGGTGGTCTCGCCGTCAACGCGTTCATGTTCTTCTGGACTCGCTTCTTCACGGGCCTGTCGAAAGCCAACACGCTCACCGTCCACTCGACGTTGCTCGCCGATGCGTATCCGATTGCGATCCGCGGTCGCATGTATTCGCTCAACGCTGCGGTCGGTCGTGTCTTTGCCGCCGCCAGTCCTGTGCTCGTCGGCGGCATCGCCGTGTGGGCCGGCGGAGTCGAAGGCTGGCGCTGGGCCTACTTGTTGCTCGGACTCCCGGTGGCCATCCTCGCCATCCTCGCCTTCTTCATCCCCGAGCCCGAACGTGGCCAATGGGAGAAGAAGGACGTGCTCGGCCACAGCTTCGGCAGCGACACCGAGGAGATTCCGATCTCCGTTGGTGCCGCGTTCAACCGGATCGGGCGGATCGACACCGTTCGCTCGATGACCGTCGGCCTCGCGGCCATCGGTTTCGCGCTCTTCCCCGCGGCTTCAATCCAGTCGTTCTTCCTCGAAGAAGAGTTCGGTCTCGATGCCCTCGAGCGCGGCTACGCGGTCGCGCCGACCGGGCTGATGATCGTCTTCTTCCTGCCCTTCATCGGCAGTCGGTTCGACCGCACCTTCCGGAAGGCGCCCGACAAGGCGCTGCGTATCATCGGCGCCCTACTCATCCCGGTGGGCATCCTCATCCCGATCCAGTACTCGATGCCCAACGTCTGGCTCTTCGCCATCATGGCGACGCTGTCGGGCACGTTCATGGGTGCGGCGTTTGCGATGATCCAGCCCTCCATCCAGGGCGTCGTCCCCTACCGCCTTCGCGGCATGGGCACCGCGATCATCACGTTCTTCATGGTCGCCATCGGTGGTCTCGGCGGCGGCCTGCTGAGCGGCTTCCTCCAGGACGAATGGGGCGAGCGCTTCGCGATCACCGCGTTGGCCATCTTCGCGATGCCGATCGGCGGCTACAACATCATGAAGGGCAGCCGCGCCATCCGCCGCGACCTCTCGCTCGTCGTCGAAGAGCTCCAGGAAGAGCAGGCCTACTACGACCTCGTCTCCAACGAGACCGACATCCCCGTGATGCAGGTCAACCACGTCGACTTCAGCTACGGCCAGGTGCAGGTGCTGTTCGACGTGTCCTTCGACGTGGCGAAGGGCGAAACACTCGCTCTCCTCGGCACCAACGGTGCTGGCAAGTCCACGATCCTGAAGGTGATCGCCGGCCTCGAAACCCCCGAGCGTGGCGTGGTCCGCTACCACGGCAAGACCTGCACGTTCGCAAGCCCCGAGGTACGAGCCGAGCTGGGCATCCAGATGCTGCCCGGCGGCAAGGGCGTGTGGCCGAGCCTCACCATCGGCGACAACCTCGAGGTCGGTGCGTATCAGTACCGCAAGGATCCGGCCGATGTCCGCCGTCGGATCGATCATGTGCTCGAGCTGTTCCCGGCCCTCTCCGACCGCCTCGAAGAACGTGCCGGCGACCTGTCGGGTGGTCAGCAACAGATGCTGGCCCTCGCCCGCGTCATGCTCCACGAC
>CALKOE010000025.1 GCA_938091985.1 uncultured Acidimicrobiales bacterium
CACCGGCGAGCGCACCGGCCGAGGAGCCCACCACGAGATCCACACAGCCGGTGATGCCCAGCTGCTCGAGGGCCACGAGCATTCCGGCACTCACGACGCCGCGCATGCCTCCACCCTCGATCGCCAGCGCCAGGGTGAAATCGTCACCACGAGCTCCTGGCTTGGAGCCGTCGGCAAGACGGTCGAGGATTACCTGGCGGGCCGGAGGCAGTCCCGTCATCGGCATGCTCAGCTCCAGCTACGAGCGAGGAGCGCCATCTCGACGGCGACTCCCGCCGCGTCCGCTCCCACATTGTGGCCGTCGGCCTCGAGGCTGCGAGCGAGGGCCTGGTCGATGTTCTCAGTGGCGAGCACGCCGAAGCCGATAGGGATGCCCGTGGAGATCTGCACGTCTTGCAGTCCCCTCGCACACTCCTCAGAGACGAGGTCGTAGTGAGTGGTCTCGCCGCGGATGACCGCACCGATCGCCACGATCGCGTCGACTCGGCCCGAAGCAGCAACCGTGCGAGCCGCAAAGGGAATCTCGAACGCGCCCGGCACCTCGACCACGTCGAATTCGGCGACACCGGCCGCGGCGAGTGCACGCTCCACTCCTGCGGCGAGCCGAGCGATGATCTCGGGATTCCACCGGGTCTGGATCAACACGACCCGCAGCCCCGACCCGTCGATACCCACGCCTGCGCCTACGTCCTTCTCGGCCATGCCCGCACGGTACCGGTCGCCCGGCGCCAAAACGCGAAACGGCGACCCCGAAGGGCCGCCGTTTCTCTCGTTTGGTTCAGCTACCCGAGTGCCGAGGCGAGCGCCTCGACCGACGGAGCGAAGTAGTACGAGCCCGACGCGGGCGTCGAGTAGTCGGTGATGAAGTCGGTCTCGTGGCCGTTGTGGCCGTACATGGCATCCATGTGCTCACGCAGGGGAGCCTGCGTCTTGCAGAAGCCCATGAAGTAGAGGCCGACGGTGCCGTCGTGGAAGGCGTAGGGCGTCGAACGACGCACCATCTCGCCACGCTTGGGAGTGGACTCATCCGCCGTGGCGCCTTCGCGCAGCTCCACGTGGGAGAGGTGCGAGCGGGGAACCTGGGTCTCGAGCTTGGTGGAGTCGGCCTTGGTGCGACCGAAGGTGTTCTCCTCCTCGTCGAGGCTCAGCGAGGCCCAGTAGTCCATGTCGTGGACCCAGCGCTGGGCGATGCAGTAGGAGCCACCGGCGCCGGCCTGACCGTCGTCGATGATGCCGCGGTCCTGCTGGTCCTCGGGCTCCGGGTTGCCGGTGCCGTCGATGTGGCCGGTGAGGTCGAGGCTGTTCTTGTAGATGAAGCACGGGGTCTCGCGAGCGACCGACATGTGGCCGGCGAGCGCCTTGCGCATCGTGTGCTGGACTTCCCAGATGAGGTCCTTGTCGGCGTGGTGCAGCCAGAGCAGGAGCTCTTCCTGGGTGCCCTTGGCGACCTTCGAGCCGTCGGGCGATTCGTAGCCGGGGTAGGCCTCGAAGTCGCCATCAGTCTCGATGCCGAGATCGGCGGCGAGCGTGGGACCAACGAGAAGGCAGAGGTTGACACCCTGCGCGGCGGCGTCGGCCTGGCCGGCCTTCAGCGCGGCCTTGATGACACCGAGATCTGCACCCTCGGTGCGGCTCATGTGGACGTACCACTGGTACTTCTGGAGATCCCCAAGGATCGCGGGCTGCGAAGTTGCCATTGAAAAAGTTCCTCTATCGATTTGTCGCGGATTAGGACTCGGACACTAGACGAATCGCAGGAGCGATGACACAGTTCCCGCAACATGATTCCTGACCTTTTCTCCATGGCCGACCAGACCTGTCTCATCACGGGCGGATCGAAGGGACTCGGTCGCCACATGGCGGATGCCTTCCTCGAAGCCGGCGCCTCTCGCGTCTACATCACGGCTCGCAACGCCGAGGCGGTCGAGGCCACGGCTGGGGAGCTCACCCAGGCATGCGACGGCGACTGCATCGCGCTCACCGGAGACCTCTCCACCATGGACGACGTCGCCAAGCTCGCGGCCGAGATCTCCGAGCGCGAAGACCATCTCGATGTCCTGGTGAACAACGCCGGCCGAGGATGGCTCGCCCCGCTCGGCGACGTTCCGGAGCACGGTTGGGACAAGGTCATGGACCTCAACCTCAAGTCGCCGTTCTTCCTCACCCAAGAACTCATCCCGCTCCTCACGAAGCGCGCAAGCGCCGACCGCAACAGCGTGGTCATCAACATCGGTTCGATCGCCGGGATCACGGCCAACCCGGTCGATACCTACAGCTACAACGTCTCGAAGGCGGGTCTTCACCACATGACCCGCAACCTGGCGTTCACCCTGTCGCAGCGCCACGTGCGCGTGAACGCCATCGCGCCCGGTCGTTTCGACACCGACATGACCGAATTCGCGAAGGTCGACCCTGCGGGCTACGAGGCCGAGTTGGCGATGATTCCGATGCACCGCTGGGGCGACGCCGACGACATCAAGGGTGTCGCCCTCATGCTCGCCAGCCAGG
This sequence comes from uncultured Acidimicrobiales bacterium, assembly GCA_938091985.1. Taxonomy (GTDB): domain Bacteria; phylum Actinomycetota; class Acidimicrobiia; order Acidimicrobiales; family Aldehydirespiratoraceae; genus JAJRXC01. The sequence continues at coordinate 2,509 of CALKOE010000025.1, forward strand.
CGGGGGCATTCATGACCGGACAGATCCTCGCGCTCGACGGCGGGACCACGCTCGTCACCTGAGCGTCAGACCAGGTCGACCCACGCGCCGTGCGGGTGGGTGAACCCCAAGAACTCGCGCGTCACGGGTCGACCGGCGCCGCCGCGCACGAG
>CALKOE010000026.1 GCA_938091985.1 uncultured Acidimicrobiales bacterium
GGGACGACCGCAACGACATCGCCCGCATGCTCGATGTCGACACCGACCTCATCGTCACCGAACTCGGCAGCAACGGCGGGGCCTTCGGCGGCAAGGAAGACATGTCGAACCAGGGCCAGACCGCGCTCGCCGCGTGGCTATTGCAGCGCCCCGTGAAGATCACCTTCTCGCGAGAGGAATCGTTCCTCGTTCACACGAAGCGCCATCCGATCCGCATGGAGTACCAGGCCGGCTGCGATGCCGAGGGCAGCCTCACGGCGCTCCACATTCGTATGGTCGGCGACTCGGGACCGTATGCCTCGGTCGGTATGAAGGTGCTCGAACGAGCAGCGGGTCATGCCTCAGGTCCCTACGTGGTGCCCAACATCGACTGCGAGGCGATTGCCGCCCGCACGAACAACTCCGTGTGCGGCGCGTTCCGTGGATTCGGCGCCAACCAGGCGCAGTTCGCGATGGAAGGCGTCATGGACCGCCTCGCCGAGATGGTGGGGATCACCGGTTGGGAGATCCGCAATCGCAACGTCATCTCGCCCGGCGTCGTGTGGGGCCCCGGCCAGATCATGGACGACGGTTGTCTCGGCGCACAGGCGTGTCTCGACGCAGTGAAGGCTCCCTACGAGGAAGCGCTCGCCGCCGGCAAGGCTGTTGGTTTGGGGCTCGGTCTCAAGAACTCCGGCCTGGGCAACGGCTTCAAGGAGATCGCAAAGGCAGTCGTGCATTTCCGCCCCGATGGCAAGGTCGAGGTACGGCACTGCTGGACCGAGATGGGTCAGGGCGTCCACACCGTCGCCCAGCAGGTCGCGGTGGAAGAACTCGGTGTGAGCGCCGACGACGTGGTGGTCATCGTCGACTCCACTCGCGAGCTCGGTGCCGGTCAGACCACGGGAAGCCGCGGCACGTTGATGGGCGCGGGCTCGGTCGCCGATGCCTGCCGCATCGCGCTGGCCGACGGCTGCAAGGTGGGTGTCGACTACGAAGGCGAGTACCGCGTCGACTGGACGAACTCGATGAACGACGGGCTCGAGAATCCCGTGATCCATTCGACGTTCGGCTACGCCTCGCAGATGGTGATCATGGATCCCGAGACCGGCGACATCGAAAAGGTCGTGGCCGCTCACGACGTGGGCCGCGCCGTCAACCCGATGCTGTGCGAAGGTCAGATCGAGGGCGCTGTTCACATGGGTCTCGGCTACGCGCTGAGCGAAGGCTTCCCCTGCGACGACGATGGTCGACCGACCAACACCACGCTGCGTTCGCTCGACATCATTCGTCCGAAGGACATGCCCGATGTCGACGTGATCCTGGTCGAGGCCCCGCAGCCGAATGCCCCCTACGGCATCAAGGGCGTGGGCGAGATCGGGCTGGTGCCCACTGCTGGCGCTGTCGCCGCAGCGATGCACGCCCGCGATGGCGAGTGGCGCACCGAGCTTCCTCTGGTGAACGAAGCCAACCGTGAGAACGCCGCGTCATGGACCGGCTCGTGGGCGAGGCCGTGAACCCCGAACAAACTGCAGGCCTGGTCTGCGCCCACCATCATCTCTATTCGGCTCTGGCGCGCGGGATGCCCGCGCCGCCGCGCACGCCGACGGGGTTCCAGGAGATCCTCGAACTCGTCTGGTGGCGGCTGGATCTCGCGCTCGATGCCGACACCATCGAGTGGTCGGCCAAGCTCGGCGCGCTCGAAGCGCTCGAACGCGGCTGCACCGCGATCGTCGATCACCACGAGTCCCCCCACGCGATCGACGGTTCGCTTTCGATCATCGCCGACGCGTGCGCTGAAGTCGGTGTGCGGGTCAACTGCGCCTACGGCGTGACCGACCGGCACGGCAGCGAAGGTGCGGCGGCCGGTCTGGCCGAGAACGATCGGTTCCTCTCGGGTGGCGGCCGTGGCATGGTCGGAATCCACGCCGCGTTCACCTGCGACGACGACACGATCGCAGCGGCGGCCGAGATGGCTGAGCGCCACGATGTGGGTGTCCATGTCCACGTGGCCGAAGGCGAGGCCGACACATGGACGCGTCTCGCCGGGCACACTGCCGACAACTGGTGGCTCGTCCACGGCGTGCACCTGCCGGACGACCACGGATTGCTCGGAACGATCATCCACAATCCGCGGTCCAACATGAACAACGCGGTCGGCTACGCCCGACCGCAGCGGTTCTCGAACCCGGTCGGACTCGGCACAGATGGGATCGGCGCCGACATGCTCGACGAGTTCCGGGTGGCGTTCGTCAGAGCGCGAGAGCACGACGTGACCACGACACCTGACGACACATGGTCCTGGCTCGACACCGGCTACGAACTCTTCCCCGAGGCGCGCAACGACCGTGTCACCTGGGACTACCAACCGATGGACCCTTGGCGGCTGGCCTACAGCCCCGGGGTCTCGCCGACGACCGTCGAGATCGACGGCCAAGTCGTCTTCGCCGACGGCGCGGCCGCGCTCGTCGATGGCGACGAGATTCGGCACAAGGCAGCGGAAGCTGCGCAACGACTCTTTCGCAAACTGGAGAACATGACATGACTGACGGCCTCGCCGTATTCGGCGACTTTGCCCCCGACGGGCGCGGTGCTTACGACCACGCGATCGCTCGCTTCCGTGAGAACAACATCGTGTTGCCGACCTTCGCCCAGCTTCGCGACCCTTCGACGATCCCCGAAGCGATCGTGAACTCGCTCGACGGACTCGACAAGAACGCTGCCGACCCTCGCAACCTGTTCCGCGTGCACTGGCACAACGGACTCGACGCGAGCACCGGCTTCAACGATGTGCCCGACCACATCGAGCTCCCTTCGGAGCTCACCGGGGTCGACGCCCGAATCGTGCTCGCCTTCGGAAACCGTTTCCCGATGATCGGCGCCCACAAGGTGCTCGCCGCGTATTCCTGTCTCGTCGCCCGGTTGGTCACCGGCCGCTTCGATCCCACCGTGAGTCGCGCCATCTGGCCATCCACCGGCAACTACGCCCGGGGTGGCATCGCGATCTCGAAGATCATGGGCTGCCGCGGCGTGGCCATTCTTCCCGAGGGCATGAGCCGCGAACGCTTCGAATGGCTCGACCGTTGGGTCGACCACCCCGACGACGTCATCCGCACGCCTGGCACCGAAGCCAACGTGAAGGAGATCTACGAGGAGTGCATGCGCCTCGAGGTCGACCCGACCAACGTCATCCTCAACCAGTTCAGCGAATTCTCGAACCACATGGGTCACTACGCGGTCACCGGCCGGGCCATGGAGCGAGTGTTCGAACACGTGACCACCGGCCCCGACGCTCGCCCGGGAAATCTGGCCGCGTTCGTCTCGGCTTCCGGATCCGCAGGCACGCTCGGTGCCGGCGACTATCTGAAGGACTCCCACGGTGCGCGTATCGTCGCCGTCGAAGCCCTTGAAGTGCCGACGATGCTCTACAACGGCTTCGGCGACCACAACATCCAGGGCATCGGCGACAAGCACATTCCGCTGATCCACAACGTCACCAACACCGACATGGTCGTCGGCATCTCCGACAAGTCGACCGATGAGCTCGACGTGCTCTTCAACACCCCGGCCGGTCTGCGGCTGCTCGAGGATCGCGGCATCGACCCGGCCCTCGGATCCATGCTCACCCACATGGGCTACTCCTCCATCTGCAACACCCTCGCTGCCATCACTGCGGCGAAGAAGTGGGGCCTCGGCAGCGACGACGTGATCATGTCGGTCGCCACCGATGGGTCGGAGCTCTACAACTCCGAACGCGAGAAGGTCATGTCGAGCCACTTCTCCGGCGGCTTCGATGACCGCGAGGCGGCGCAGGTCTTCGACGAACATCTCGGTGATGTGCAGACCACCCACGCGATCGAGATGGGGCCCGTCGAACGCGACCGGGTGTTCAACCTCGGCTACTTCACCTGGGTCGAGCAGCTGGGTGTGGAGATCGACGACTTCGAGAGTCGCCGTGACCAGAGTTTCTGGGCGGGTCTGCGACCCCTCGTCGCCAAGTGGGACGGCATGATCGAAGAGTTCAACGACGCCACCGGCGCCTCACATGGCTGACGCGGCCTGATGTCCGACAATCCCTTCGTTCGATACCGCGACCGGCTCGACAGTTATGCCGCGGCGCGAGCCGGGGGGTTGAGCGACGAGCAGTTCGTCGAACTGGTCGAGGAGCTCGACGCCGCGGTCGCGGCAGTCGACGGCCACGGTTTCGAGATCACCCCGACACGGCTGATGCCAGAGCTGGCCTCGGCTGCCGGATTCGACAACGTCGAACTTCTCGTCAAGGTCGAAGTCGACAATGTCGGCGGTTCGCACAAGGCCCGTCACCTGATGGGTGTGGCGATCCAGATGTTGGTCGACGAGGCCCTCGGCGCTGCGCCCGGCGGTCCGCTTGCGATCGCGAGTTGCGGCAATGCGGCGCTCGGCGCGTCGGTCATC
>CALKOE010000027.1 GCA_938091985.1 uncultured Acidimicrobiales bacterium
CGAGTCCGACGCGGTGCGACCGGTCGAGCATGTGACCGTTGCCGACCGACTCGAGCGCAGCGACCGCGCCACGGCGCACGAGTGCTGGGCCGTCACCAAACCAGGGAATCGAGCCCTGGGCGGCCAGGCCGGGCCGGACCACCTGCTGCTCGAACGGTTCGAGCGACCATTGGCCGTCCGGGTCGTGTTCGAAGGAGGTCGGGTCGGCCTCCTCGATCCCGACCTGGATCACCGCCACGTCCGGCGATGAACAGCGAGGGGCGCACACCGACACCAGATCGGGCATGGGGAGGTCGCCGGAGCGCATGAGCAGCACCCAGCTGGTCCCTGTCGAAACAACAGCCTCGTCGAATGAAACCGAAGGCTCGACAACAGTCGCATCGAATCGCTCTGCGATCGTGCGAAGCCAACGTGACCCCTGACGGTCGACCACGATCACCCGGTCGACACCGGACACGCGACGCATTGCAACCAGAGTCGTGCGGAGTTCGTCGATCGACGTCCCGGTGGCGTCGATAACGGCGGCCAAGTCAGGGAATGGTGCGTCGGGCGATGCCACGACCTCGATTGGACCGTGATGAGCCGACCGAGCCCGGGCGGCAAAGACGCCGACGGCCAAGACCTCCGCGATGAGCAGGAGCCCGCCGGCGAGTGCATCCGCGCCGGACAGTGTGAACGCCGCTCGCCAGACGACGTAGACGACCGACCACCCAAGGGCGACTCGAGCCCAGCGCGCGATGGTCTCGTGCTTTGTCGTGGAGGTTCGGGCGAACGGATCCACCCCGGCTGTCTCCGCAGACATCTGTCGGCTCCTGCACTCGCGGTCGACGTTCCCGTCGGTGGCAAAGCGAAGAAGTCAAGAAAACGAGAACGACACCCCACGAAGGGGTGCCGTCGACGCGTCCTTCAGAGAAGGGACGAGGGGGTAGTCAGATGGCCTTTACGCCAAGGGCTTCGTCGCCCTTGCGGCCAGGACCGACCTCGAATTCGACCTTCTGGCCTTCTTCGAGCGTCCGGAATCCTGAACCGTCGATATTGGAGAAGTGCACGAACACGTCGTCACCGTCGTCGCGGGCGATGAATCCGTAACCCTTCTCGTTGTTGAAGAATTTCACTGTGCCCGTCGGCATTTGGGCACTCCTTTCGATACCGCCTGTCCCAAAGCGAGACCGGGTTTCCCAGATTAGAGAACGCGAAAGCGGAATCGGCGTCGGGTCGCATTGGAGCCGATTGCGTGGCTCCGCGAGACTCCGACCGATGACATCGCTCGAAGCCCTGGCTCCCACCGACTGCACGGTCGTGCAGGTCAGCGTCGCCGTGGGCGAGGAAGTTGCTGCCGGCGCAGTGCTCGTCGTGGTCGAGGTGATGAAGATCGAACAACTCGTGACCGCGCCCGAGAGCGGGGTTGTCGCGTCGCTCGTCGTGTCGGTCGGCGACGTGCTCACCCGAGGCCAGCCGGTGGCAACGATCACTCCCGGCGAGATCTCGGCGACGACTTCCACGCCGGGCGAGCCCACCAGACCCGCGGGCGAACGCGCCGACCTCGCGGAAGTGATCGCGCGTCGTGCGCTGCTCGCCGATGCGGCACGGCCCGAAGCCGTCGCGAAGGTCCACGGCCGCGGACGTCGAACAGCCCGTGAGAATCTCGCTGACCTCGTCGACAACGAGAGCTTCGAGGAGTACGGCTCGTTCATGTACGCGGCCCAGACGGCCCGTCGCTCTCGCGAAGACCTGATCGCCAACACCCCTGGCGACGGAATCATCGGCGGCATCGGACGAATCAACGGCGACCGCTTCCCCGATGAGACCAGCCGCTGCGCGGTGATGTCCTACGACTACACCGTGCTGGCCGGCACGCAGGGCTACCGCGGACATCAGAAGAAGGATCGACTGTTCGAGATCTGTGAGCGGCTCCGACTTCCGCTCGTGCTCTTCGCCGAAGGTGGCGGAGGTCGACCGGGCGACACCGACGTTCCGACCATTGCGGGGCTCAACGTGCCTTCGTTCGCGGCGATTTCTCGACTTTCCGGGCTCGTCCCCAGCGTTGCCGTCGTTTCGGGCCGATGCTTCGCCGGCAATGCCGCTCTCGCCGGGGTGTGCGACGTGATCATCGCCACACCCGATGCGAACCTCGGCATGGCCGGCCCGGCGATGATCGAGGGAGGTGGCCTCGGCGTGTTCGCGCCAGAGGACATCGGCCCGGTCGAGGTCCAGACAGCCAACGGTGTGATCGACATCCTGGTCGACGACGACGCCGCTGCTGTGAGCGCCGTCAAGCACTACCTGTCGTTCTTCCAGGGCCCGGTGGCCGAGTGGAGCTGCGCCGACCAGGCCGCGTTGCGCGACGCAATCCCCGAGAATCGCAAGCGGGCATACGACGTGCGCGAAGTCATTCGGGTGCTCGCCGACACCGACTCTCCGCTCGAGCTGCGCCCGACATTCGGCGAAGGCATCATCACGTCGCTGGCACGGCTGGAGGGGCGCCCGATCGGCATCATCGCCAACAACTCGCTACACCTGGGCGGCGCTATCGACGCAAATGGCGCCGACAAGGCGGCGCGGTTCATGCAGCTCTGCGACGGACACGGCATCCCCATCCTGTTCCTCTGCGACACGCCGGGATTCATGGTCGGTCCCGAGGCCGAGAAGGAGGCGCAGGTGCGCCGCTTCGGTCGGATGTTCGTGGTCGGCGCAAGCCTCACCGTGCCGTTCGCAACCGTCGTGTTGCGCAAGGCGGTCGGACTCGGTGCGCAGGCCATGGCCGGCGGAAGCTTCCACACTCCGCTGGTCACGCTTTCCTGGCCGACTGGCGAGGTCAGCGGCATGGGCATCGAAGGAGCGGTCACCCTCGGCGCCCGCCGTGAGCTCGAAGCCATCGACGACGCCGACGAGCGCGCTGCCGCCTACGACGCCCGGGTCGAGGCGATGTACGAACGGTCGAAGGCCCTCAACGCTGCGGCGCACCACGAGTTCGACGACGTCATCGATCCAGCCGAGACTCGTCGCCGTATCGTCAACCTCCTCCGTAGCGCGCCGATCGATCCGAATCGTGCGCCCCGCCCCCACATCGACACCTGGTGATGACATGGATTTCAGCGTCAGCGAAGACCACCAACTGATCGAGGATGCGATCTCGGCGATCTGCGCCGAATTCGACGATGACTACTGGTCGCGTCTCGATGAAGCCCACGAGTTCCCGTGGGACTTCTACAACCGTCTCGCCGAGGGCGGATGGGTGGGCATCGCCATACCGGAGGAGTTCGGTGGCGGTGGACAGGGCATCGCCGAGGCCGCGTTGGTCCTGCGCACGATCGCCGCGTCCGGCGCGGCCATGAACGGCTGCTCGGCCGTGCACCTCACCATCTTCGGACTCAATCCAGTGCTCATGTTCGGCAACGACCGGCTGAAGGAGACCTTCCTGCCTCGCGCGGCGGCGGGCGACCTGCATGTCGCGTTCGGCGTCACCGAAGCCAACGCCGGCACCGACACCTCACAGATCCAGACCCGCGCAACCCGCGATGGCGACAACTGGCGTATCCGTGGTCAGAAGATCTGGACCACCAAGGCGCTCGAGTCAGAGGTTGTGCTGCTCTTGGCCCGCACGGGAGAAGCCGACTCCGGCCTCGACGGTCTGAGTCTCTTCCTGGCCGATCTCGATCCGAACCACGTCGACATCCGCCCCATCCCGAAGGCCGGCCGGAACGCTGTCGCGAGCTGCGAAGTCTTCTACGACGACCTTCCCGTCGAGGGCTGGCGTCTCGTCGGAGAAGAGGGCAAGGGATTTCGCCACATCCTGCATGGCCTGAACCCCGAACGGATCCTCCTCGCGTCGGAAGCAACCGGTATCGGCGAGGCAGCGCTGCGCCGAGCGGTCGCCTACGCAAACGATCGCGAGGTCTTCGGACGTCCGATCGGTGCCAATCAGGCCATCTCCCACCCACTCGCCAAGGCTCGAATCGAACTCGCGGCAGCATGGCGCGCGGCCCAAGAGGCGGCCTGGCGCTACGACAACGATCTTCCCTGCGGCGAACACGCCAACAGCGCGAAGTACCTCGCCGCCGAGGCATCATTCGCAGCTGCTGATGCCGCGGTCCAGACCCATGGCGGCATGGGCTACGCCCGCGAGTACCACGTGGAGCGCTACTGGCGGGAGGCCCGGATCCAGCGGCTCGCGCCGGTGAGTCAGGAAATGACACTCAACTTCATCGCCCAGAACATCATGGGATTGCCGCGAAGCTACTGAGCGACCCGGCTCAGAGCGATGCTCTGAATGCGGTGACCATCTCGGCGATTCGTTCCTCGGCATCTGGGGCGTCGGGCGCCAAACGGAGCATGCAACGGAAGTCCGATGCGCCCGCGGCGGCGAGTGCGCCCACGCCGGCCATCGAGGTCGCAAAGTCCGCCACGCCGTTGTCGTCGGCAGCGATCGGCAGGTTCGCGACCACTTCGATATCGCTCGGATCGCGACCCTCTGCCTCGACGGCCGCTCGCATCTTCGCGATACCGGCAGGAAGGTCGGCGGCATCTGGACCCCAAGGGATCCAGCCCTGTCCGAAGCGGGCGAGTCGTCGCATCGACCGGGCGTTGACAGTGCCGCTCACCCAGATGGGGATACCACCCGACTGCACGGGCTTGGGCATCTGGTGAATGCCGTCGAAACTCAGGCGATCCGACGACATCGAGGCTCGCTCATCTCGCCACAGCGTCTGAATCACTTCAAGTGTGTGGTCGAGCTGCGCGCCTCGGTCCGCGAAGTCGAGACCCGTTGCCTCATATTCCGCGGCCTGCCAGCCGACGCCCACACCGATGTCGAGACGACCCTTGCTGAGCACGTCGATGGTCGACGCCATCTTGGCGAGGACAGCAGGGCGGCGAAGCGCAGCGAGAAGGATGTTGGTGGTGAAGCGAAGATTGGTCGTGAGCGCGCTGAGGTGGGCGATGGTGGTGAGTGGCTCGAGCCAGTGCCCGTCGGGCCCCGTCGGCTGCTTTCCTCCAGCCGTGCCCCCGGCCTTCGGATCTCCGTAGGCATCGAGATTCTCGCCGAACGCGACGTGGTCCGAGAGCGCCATGCGGTCGAGGCCTGCCGCGTCGGCGGCCTTGACCCGAGCGACGAGATGATCCCAGTTCCCCGGGTCGTCGGCCGAGAAGGTGATCAACGTCATCGAGATCTTGGGCGTGATGGTCATGACGTTCCTTCGGCCGCCGAGCGGCGAGTGTGGCGCCAAACGAGCGCGGCGAATACGAACTGGAATGGCAGTCGGATCAGGTTGCGAGTGCGCACATTCTCCGCACCTTCGACCCGCTCCATCTTCCCATCGTCGCCGGGCACCATGTCGATGTCGTTGACGTACATGTCGAGATTGGCCGGAAACACGCCGACCAGGATGCCGAGCAGCCCGAAGGCCGCAGCGCGGCGGGTGCGACGGGGAAACATGCCGAGCCCGCAGACGATCTCTGCGGCCCCCGAGGCCTGGTTGGCGAACTTCGCGTTGGGGAACCAGCGCGGCACGATCGCTTCGAAGAAATCGGGACGGGCAAAGTGGGTCACCCCGGCACCGGCGAACATCGCGCCGATCACCCGAGCCGAAGAGTCTGAAGCGGTCATCGGCCCATCATCGCAAATGCGCCGCCATCGAGCAGCCCCCGGCGAACCGGTTTCAGCAGATCGACAAGACGATGAGTCTCGTCCTCGCCTACCGAGTCGACCATTGCCTGACAGGCAACGTTGGTTCGGTGCTCGATCTCTTCGCGAAACGCTCGGCCGGCATCGGTGAAGCGCTCCTCGTCATCCACGAGTCCACGAGCAGCGAGTCGGGCCACGCCGGCGGCCCACTCGTCTTCGGGCCATTGGCGCGTGGCGACCAATGCGGCTCTTGGCACCTGATCGGTCGCCGCGTGAAGAATCAGTGCCTCCACGGCATCCACGGGTGCGGTCGTCAACGCAGCGACGTGGACGTCACCGCGCCACTCTCGCAGGATCGTCACTCGCTGCCAGAACCGCGCCCACGGGTCGTCAGGCTCTGTCACCGAGCGGTTCGCGCCCGCGAGCGCCTTGCCCTCGTAGCCGAGCGGGCGCAGCATCTTGCCGGCCAGTTCGGTCGCCTCTTCGAGATGATCGGCTCCGACTTCCGGGCAGCACCGCGCAAGGACCGCGCTTGCGGCGCGCATGCGCCCGGCTTGGATCGCTGCGGGGTCTGCCGTCGCCCAGGCTGCCGGGATCACTTCGCGAACCATGTCGGGATTGAAGTTGAAGAACGTGGCGATCACGACCTCGGCCGGGACCGGGCCCATCGGCGCGGCGCGGCTGGCGAAGTAGTGATGCTCAGGCGCGAGGCCGACCTTGCTGTACTCCTCAGCAGCCTCGGGTGCGAAGTAGATGAACCCGTGCACGATGTTGGTCATCGCACCGAGCGAGGCGGCCAATTTGGTTGACGTCATGGCGGCACCGTAGATCGGAATCGGCCGCCAACCCCGATCCACATCCGCCATGATGTGCGCCATGAGCGAAGCCGAGAACCCGATCCCCGTCGACCCGGTCCCGGACGACCCGGTCCCGGACG
>CALKOE010000028.1 GCA_938091985.1 uncultured Acidimicrobiales bacterium
ACCTCCGGGATGTAGACCCGCATCCCCGGCGTGGCCAGATCGGCGGCGTGGCGCGAAGCGATGGGCCGTGTCTGCTGGCCTACCGGCGGCGGATCGGCCGCTGACGCTGCGCCTGCCAACCGGCAGCCTGTGACCGTTCGAGGAAGGGAGACGATCAATGTCTGATGAGGCGGTGCCCGCGACCGAACTCGATCCATCGGACGCTCCTCGCGGACGTTCGACGTCGCTGATCGCCAGGCATGGTCCGCAGCTGCCGATGAGATCGCAGCCGACCTCGGCGGAATCGACCTGGTGGCACTCAACGCGGGTGTGATGTCGTGACCGAAGGGCGTGGCCGTGGGTGGCGACGACCCATTGCGCTGGATGAGCGAGCGCTACGACCTGGTTCGATCGGTGAACCTCGATGGCGTCGCCTATGGCGTGTTGGCCACCGTGGAACACCTGAGCGAGCGTGGCGGCGCGGTCTGTCCGGCCGGCGTCGACACCTCGATGGTCCCGCCCGACTACCGGGAGGCGGGCTACGCCTTCGCCCCGCCCGATCACATTGCCGAAGCCCTCGAGACGATTCTCGACTCGCCGCCTGAGGACGCGGGAGTCATCTGGGTGACGATGAGCGCCGATCAACCAATCTGGCGCTACGAGTTCGCGCCGTTGCGCTAGCGGTGGAGGCTCGCCTCGCGACCGGTTCACTGAACAGATGAGCTTTGGCCCGATCGTCAGTCCCGAGTGGCTTGCTGAGCACCTGACCGACGAAGGCCAGGTGATCATCGATCTCCGCTGGTCGGTAGCCGATGGTCCGGCCCGTGCCGACTACGAGGCCGGTCACATTCCCGGTGCCGTGTTCGCAGACTTCGACGTCGACCTCTCGGGCACGGCGTCGGACGCGGCCGGGCGACACCCGTTGCCGACCCCGATCCAGTTCGGTGAAGCGATGGGTCGTCTCGGTATCGGTGACCGCACGCGGGTGGTGGTCTACGACGACGCCGGCGGGTTGGTCGCAGCTCGGCTTTGGTGGATGTTGACCGTCTTGGGCCGCGAAGTGGCAGTGCTCGACGGAGGGTTCTCCGCCTGGGGCGGCAAGCTCTCGAAGGCGAAGCCGAAGCCGAACGACGCCGAGTTCACCGCACGCCCGTGGCCCGAGCGCTCGCGTGTGTCAGGTGACGAGGTTGCTCGGGCACTCGACGGCGATGCGGTCTTGATCGATGCCCGGTCGGGCGAGCGCTATGCCGACGGCAGCGCGATCGATCCCCGGCCCGGCCACATCCCGGGCGCCCGGAGCGCGCCTGCCGGCGCCAACCTCGAGGACGGACGATGGAAGTCGCCGAGGCAGCTGCGGGAGATCTACGAAGCTGCGGGGGCTGACGGCGAGAACGTCATCGCCTACTGCGGCAGCGGCGTCACCGCATGCGCCGACTTGCTCGGGCGTCGGTTGGCTGGCCTTCCCGACGGGCGGCTCTACCCGGGCTCGTGGTCGCAATGGGGGGCCGACGAAGATCGACCCGCACAGACCGGATCGAAACCCTAGGAACCTGCTCAGCGCACCCGGATTCGGGGGTCGGGGGCGCCGCGTCGCATCGTGGCGAGGAATTCCTCGAGTGGAGCCGGCGGGGCCACCTCCGGATCATTCGCTTCGGGCGGGTGGGCCCAGAACTCTTCCCACGACGGGAACAGATCGTGGAACGCGCCGTCGTAACGATCGCGATCCGGCCATCGCATCTTGGCCTCGCCGATCGGGGGTTGATTGAGGTCGGTTGCGTACCAGTAGCAGGGGAGTCGGCGGCGAAAGAGCCAGCGGCCGTCGATTCGCTCGTAGTCGTCCCAATACAGCATTTGCATGATGACCCACTCGTCACCGGTCTCGTGCTCGTTCTTCGAATAGAGCACCCCGTGGGCATGGTCGGCGTCGTCGAACTCGATGACGTGGTTGCCGGTGTGGTGCGACGTACCGGTGAACTGCAGGCGGAGGGTGTCGTCGAGCCAGCGCTTCAGGTGGCCGCGGCCGGACTGTTCTCGGCTGACCCGGATGTCGGGTGCAAAGAGGTTGACGTGGGCATCCAGATCGCGCATGTCGAGCGAGATCGCGTATTTGGCCACCAACTGGCGGATCTCGTCGATCGACTCGAGACGCTCGATTCGGGCTTCGATTTCAGCGGTCATGGCGTCGCGACGGGGCAATAACGTCAGCCCTAGTGACAGTAGATGTCATCATCTATATGATTTGCGCGTAACGCCGGACTGTCAACTCCAGCCGCTCGATTCTCACTGAAACCGAAGGCCGCCACACGATGAAGAATCCTGCAGCCGCCGCCGGGGCTGCCTCAGGGTCTGAGCCTCTACTTGCCGTCCCTTCTATTCAGAGCGGTCGCGTGGGTAAGGGCCGCTATCGGGCACCCCATGTTGCGGATCTGGTCGTGGCCGAACTTCGTCGGCGCATTCTCGATGGCGAACTCGTCGACGGTGACGAACTGCCTCGCCAGGAAGACCTCATCGAGGAGTTCGGCGTTTCGAAGCCGTCGATGCGCGAGGCCTTGCGGATTCTCGAGTCAGAAGGGCTGCTGTCGGTCCGACGCGGCAAGGTCGGCGGCGCGGTCGTGCATCGCCCGGACCAGAAGAACGCTGCCTACACACTCGGCATGGTGTTGCGGACCATGGGCGCGCCGGTCGACGACGTCTCGATGGCGCTGAACATGCTCGAGCCCCAGTGTGTGGCGCTGTGTGCGAGCCGGCCCGACCGTCACGACGCGGTGGTCCCTCGCTTGCGTGAAGTCCAGGAAGCTGCGGCCGGCTG
>CALKOE010000029.1 GCA_938091985.1 uncultured Acidimicrobiales bacterium
GGTCGCCGCTCGCCTCAGCCCCAACCCCAGGCATGGAGCGCTTCGTCGTCGATTCCGAAGTGGTGGGCGATCTCGTGGACAACCGTGACTGCGATCTCTTCGACGAGCTCGTCGTCGTCGGCGCAGATCTCACAGAGCGGCAGGCGGTAGAGCGAGATGACATCGGGCATCACCAGTCCGCCGTAGTCATCGCGTTCGGTGAGCGGGATGCCTTCGTAGAGGCCGAGCAGATCCTCGGTCGGGTGACGGTCGTGGGTCACGACGGCGACGTTCTCCATCAGCCGACCGAGCTCCTCGGGAAGCGCGTCGAGCGCGTCGCCCACAAGGCGTTCGAACTCACGGGCGCTGACCGGCTTCACCTACGAGACACTACCGACGGAGTGGGTAGTGTTCGGCGGTGTCCTCGTCCGCCTCGCTCCTCGACGGTCTCACCGATCAACAGCGCGACGCGGTCACGACCTCGGCCGATCCTCTCTGCATCATCGCGGGCGCCGGCTCGGGCAAGACTCGGGTGCTCACGCGACGGATCGCCTGGCACGCCACCGAAGGCAGCATCGACCCGCGTCGAGTACTCGCGCTGACGTTCACCCGGCGAGCAGCAGCCGAACTGCGCGGCCGCACCCGTCGTCTCGGCCTACGAGAAGATGTCGCGGCCGGGACCTTCCACGCCGCGGCGCTCGCCATCCTCCGACGGTTCTGGGACAGCACCGGCCGCACCCATCCGGCGCTGGTGGAACGGCGGATGTCGTTCCTCGCCAAGGACCATCCCCGCATCGAGCGCTCCACGATCGCCGATCTCGACGCGGAAATCGGCTGGGCGCGAGCCCGCCTCATCACGCCAGAGGCCTACGGCGATGCCGCTGCGGCGGCCAAACGACGCCCGCCGCGATCGGCCGACTTCGTCGCCAAGGCCTACACCGCCTATCAGGCGAAGAAGCACGAACGCCGCATGATCGACTTCGACGATGTGCTCGCGCTGTGTCACTCCACGATGCAGCGCGAGACCGCGTTCGCCGACGCACAGCGCTGGCGCCACCGACACCTCTTCGTCGACGAATTCCAGGACGTGAACCCGCTCCAGTTCGCCGTGCTGCAATCGATGCTCGGACCGGAGTCCAGCCTCGTGGTCGTCGGCGACCCTGACCAGGCGATCTACGGGTGGAACGGCGCCGAACCCGACTTTCTCAATCGCATCGACGACCACCTGCCCGGCATTGCGCTGGTCCACCTCCGCACCAACTTCCGATCGACCCCGGAGATACTCGCCGCTGCAGGACGCGTGCTGGGCAAGGACCCGCAGCCGTCATCTCGGTTTCGAGGCGACTCCCCCACACTCACTGCGTGCGAACTCGACGATGAGGCCGCGACCATCGCCTTGGCCGTCCGCAGGCGCCACAAGCCGGGGGCGCCGTGGCGCCACCAGGCCGTGCTGGCTCGCACCAACGCCCAACTGCCCGCCCTACGCAATGCACTCGAGGCGGCCGGCATCCCAACCCGCAGCCGCGGCGAGGGCGCACTTTTGCGTCGTCCGGAGATCATCGACCTCCTCGATCGCTGGCCGAAGTCCGGCGGGCTCTCAGCCGCGCTCACCGACCATGCAACCGCCGAGGGGCCGGCGCTCGATCCTGAGCGCGCCGCAATGGTCACCGCGTTCGTCGACATCGCCCGCGACCACCTCGTGCTCGAACCCGACGCAAGCGTCGACGAATTCGTGACCGCACTCCGTCACGATGACCGGATCGGCACCGCGGGCGACGCGGTGGAACTGGCCACGTTCCACTCGGCCAAAGGGCTCGAGTGGCCGATCGTCCACATCGCCGGTCTCGAAGACGGCATGGTGCCGATCGCGTTCGCCCGCACCCGAGCCGCTCGAGACGAAGAGCAACGACTCCTCTACGTCGCCGTCACCAGAGCCCAGAGCGAGCTGCACGCAACCTGGTGCACCGAGCGCACAGTGGGCGATCGCGTCCTGGGGCGACCGCCGTCGCCCTGGCTCGAAGCGTTCGTCAATCCCGACGACTCAGCTCCGACTGAGACGCCACCACTCCACCAACTCCGTGAGCTCCTCGACGACTCACCCGACATCGACTTGGCAGATGTCACGACGCCGATTGTGACGTCGCTCGAGGCCTGGCGTGAGCGCGCTGCCAACGCCGCCCGGGTCGCACCGACCGCGGTGCTCTCAGACGATGCCTTGCGTTCGATCGCCGAACGGCGACCAGCATCGATCGACGAACTCGCCGAGGTCCCGGGCGTCGGCGCGGGCAAGGCGCGCCGCTTCGGCCCTCGACTGCTCGAGATCAGCACGCAGTCGGACTGAGCGGCGTCGTTCTCGGCTCAGCCGGCGTCGCCCGACTCTTGCGAGCGAGGGTGCGCAACGACCACAACCGTGGCATCAGACTGCTCCAGCACCGTCTCGACCGTGTTGCCGAGGAATGGCCGGCCATCGACGTTGCGAAGCTGCGCGCCGAGAACGACGAGGTCGGCCGATTCGGACCGGGCGGCCTCAACGAGAGCGGTGCCGGCCGTGGCTGATTCGCGCACCAGGGCACGCGGCTCGATCCCCGACTCGGTCGCGAGCGATGTCGCGCCGGCGACGAGTTGATCGGCCAGCGCCATCTCAGGATCGTCCTCGCGGCCGCGCCGACCGAAGATCCGAGGCAGCGGCGACGTGCGGTGCATGACATGGGTGAGGACGACTTCGGTGCCGAGCGCCGAGGAGATCGAGAAGGCCACCTCTTGCG
>CALKOE010000030.1 GCA_938091985.1 uncultured Acidimicrobiales bacterium
ATCAGGAAGTAGATGAGGATGTTGAGCGCCGGGTTGAGCAGATGCCAGAGGTTTCCGAGCACGGTGGTGATCTTGCGATTGCGGAGCTCGCTGACCGACTCGTACCAGACGTAGCTCCGGCGCTCCCAGAGATCTCCGAGATACGGGCCGAGTCGCATCGCCGCGTGGGCGTCGCGAAGCGCCGGTCCCGGCGTCGGTGGGTTCGAACTCATTCGGGAACCCTACCAACCGCCCACCGTTGGTGATCACGTCGACAGCCACACGACCAATGGTCCGAGCGCTCCACGCGAACAGCTCCAGCTAGCCTCCGCCCGTGTCACTGCGCGCGTGCATCGAGGCGATCCACCGAGGGAATCTCGAGACCCTCGAACGTCTCGGTGGCGATGCGCAAGTAGACGAGATCCTCGCCACGGGTCGACGGATCGCCGACGCGACCCGAGTGGAGCAACATCGCATCACCGAGCGTCTCGATGCAGCCGGCATCGAGGCCGCTTCGGTGCCGGTTCCGGCGCTCACCACCCGCCACGCGATCTCGTTCGAGGTAGCCGATCCGACGATCGCCGAGCGAGCCGCCGACCTCCTCGCCGAAGACGGCTTCCTGCGGTGGGAACGCTGGGAGGGCGGAGCGCAGCGCTCCTACCATCGCCACGGCGATCACCTGACGGTGGCGAAGACGGCCGACCACACCGTCGTGGTTCGGATGGTCTGGGGCAACACCAACGCGCCGTCGCTCCCCCAGCGACTCTTCCGGCCGACGTCGGGCGACTGGGACATGCTGAACCTTCCTCGCTGGGCCTGGCGGGGCTACTCCCTGGTTCGCGTCGTTCGTCTCGCCGCGGAATCCCTCGGCCGACGCCGACGCCACGACGGCACGCTCGGTCCCTTCCTCGCGACGCCTGAGTCACTGCTCGAGCCGGCGCTCGACTTCGCCGCGGCGGGCATCACCGACCTGGTGGTCGATCTCGGATGTGGTGACGGCCGACTTCTCGTGGCGGCGGCGCGCCGCGGGGGCCACGCATCGGGAATCGAGCGGTCGCCCGACTTGGCTCGGCAGGCGCAGGAACGGGCTCGGCGCGCCGGGGTCGCCGACCGGGTGCGGGTCGACGTGGGCGATGCCAGAGACGCCGACCTGAGCGACGCCGATGTCGTATTCGTGTTCCTGCCCCCCGAAGTGTTGGCCGATCTTCTGCCGTGGATTCTCGCCTCGATGCCCGCAGGAGGGTGCGTCGTCGCAGCGAAGCCGACGCCGAGCAGCGCGGCAAGATGACGACGACACCAAGCCATGCCAGGAACGTAGCGCCGCAGGCCCGCTACACCCCGCCGGGGTCGCAGCCGCGACGCTAGGGTCGGCCCGGTGAGCGCCATCGACGAGCGACGTCCCACGCGATGACTCGCCCAACATCCACCAGCTGGATCATCCTCACCACTGGTTCGAGGCCCGAGGAACTGGCCACCGCCGTCGCATCGATACTGGCCCAGACCGTGCCGCCGGACGAGATCCTCATCATCGGCAACGGCGCCGATCCCGGATCGTTGCCGGGTGCTCGCACAATCGCACTCGATGAGAATCTCGGCATCTCGGGCGGTCGCAACGCCGGCGCCCGGGCCGCCACCGGCGACATCGTGTTCTTCCTCGACGACGACGCACATTGCGCCGACGACACGGTCGCCCAGCGCGTGTTGGATCTCTTCGATCAGCGCCCTGACCTGGCGGTCATCACTATGCGAATCACCGACGCGGACGACGGTTCGACCCAACGCCGCCACGTGCCCCGCCTGCGCGCTGACGACGCGATGCGCAGCGGCGACGTCACCACGTTTCTCGGCGGCGCCAGCGCCATTCGGCGGACCGACTTCTTGGACCGGGGCGAGTACGCGGCGGAATTCTTCTACTCGATGGAGGAGACCGATCTGGCCTGGCGACTCCTCGACCACGGCCGTTCGCTGCACTATCTGGCGGAGGCCGAGGTGCATCATCCGGCCACGGTGCCGGCACGCCACAGCCCGGCCTTCGAATTCACGGCCCGAAATCGGGTCTGGACCGCTCACCGGCGGCTGCCGCGAATCCTGGCTGTCACCTATGTGGCGGTTTGGACGGTTCTGATGCTCGTGCGGGCCCCTTCGATGCCGGCGCGTCGCGACACCGTTCGCGGGATTGCTGCCGGGATCCGTCAACGCACACCACGGCCGATCGAGCGGATGTCGTGGCAAACGGTGTGGCGCATGGCGCGGCTCGGGCGTCCGCCGATCATCTGACGATCGGCGCTCAGCCCCGGAAGGTCATGCCTCGATAGCCGACGGAGAAGCCGGCCGACTCGAGCCGGGCCACCCATGGCGTTTCGCGGATCGGCACACCGTTGACCTTGCTGATCTCGAGCTTCTTCAGGCGGCCGTTCTTCACGAGTTCCTGGATCGCGGTGATCCACGCGGGTCCTTCGTCGGCTCCTGGGAAGGTGATCAGCGATCGTCCACCGCGCTCGAGTTCCACCAGCGGGCGGCCGTCGTGCAGCACCACATGGGCACCCGCGGCGCGAACCGGGCGGCCCGCGGTTTCGGGCCACGGGACGGCGGCGCCGAAGGGCTGCGCCGGGTCGATGGCCGCGAGGACAATGGGCTCGGCGTCTGGCTCACCGTCGCGGGCACCACGAAGCCGATCGACCGCTCCGGGCAGCGCGAACTGGGCTGCGCCCAGGCCGGCCACGAAGTAGCCGCGGCGCACCTCACCGCGCTCTTCGAGCACCTTGAGAAGCGGATAGACCCCGGCGAATCCGCCCTCGTGCCCTTCACCGAGCGCTGCCTCGCGAGTCACCACGCCATAGCGGTCGAGGAGTTGGTGGGCACGAGCGTGGGCCATCTCCGTGGCGCTCGGCGTCGGCAACCGCAGCGGGGCAACGAGCGACCATCGACCGGCAGCTGCCGGCGGACCGAGCCGGTTGACGCCACCGGGTCGAGGGCGACGGCGCCGGGCCGACGTGTTTCGAGACTTGGCGCCGGCTTTGGTGGCAGCACCTGAAACCATCGCTCGCAACGGCGCAAGGGTGTCGTTGGTCGCCTCGCCGGCCCACACCAGATCCCAGAGTGCGGCGAGCACCGCCTGGTCGTCGTAGGGCAGCTCGGCCGCCGCAACTGCGCCGACGACTTCAGGCCAGAACGAGGCTCCGCGGGTGGCGAGGTGGGTGCGAATGGCATCGTGGATCGGCTCGCTCGGGGCATCGTCGGCCGGCGGCGCCAACAAGCCCACATGGTCGCGAAAGAGCAGCCGAACCCGACCGTCGGTGGACCCGACCGCCCCCGCGCCCACCCACACGACCTCGCCGGTGGTGCACAAGGTGTCGAGGTCGCTCGGCTGGTAGCCGCCGAGGCGAGCCGGCAACACGTCGGTCTCGAGCACCGATGCGGCGATGGGTGCGCCCTGGAGCTGGGCGAGCACCTCAGCAAGGCCGTCGACGCCGCGGCGACGACTGCCCACGCCCTGCCAGGCCGGAAGGAACCGCGCGAGCGCATCGGCTTCGACCGGCTCGATCTCATGGCGGAGTTCGGCCAGGGAACGACGGCGAAGTTGGCGCAGCACATCGTCGTCGCAGTACTCGCGCTCGACTCCTGCCGGGCGGAACTCGCCTCGTACGACACGGCCCTCGGCGAGAAGTACGTCGAGGGCGACCGTGACCCGATCGACGGTGATGCCCAGCCATTGAGCGATGTCTCGGGCGAGGAAGGGGCCATGCGTTCGCGCGTAGCGACGGCAGAGGTCGCCCAGCGGATCATCGACCGGATCGGTGAAGACGGCCGGCAGCCCGACAGGCAAGGCCACGCCAACGGCGTCTCGGAGTCGGGCCGCGTCATCGGCGGCGGCGATGCGTTCGGCATCCGCGATGCGGACATCGATGATCCGCCGCTCCTCGAGCAGCTGCCGGACCCAGCCGCCGACATCGGCCTCGTCGACCGAGCGGGCCTCGAGGTCGTGGAGGGTGAGCGGGCCGAGAGTGCGAAGCAGGTCGTGGAGTTCGTCGCGATCTCGCGCCTTGCGGCCGTCGATGAGTCGCTGGAGTTCGAGCTCGACGTCGGCGAGCACATCCGCTGAGAGGAGTTCGCGCAGCTCCTCTGCCCCCAACAGGTCACGCAACAGATCTCGGTCGAGCGAGAGGGCGGCGGCGCGACGTTCGGCGATGGGAGCGTCGCCCTCGTACATGTAGACGGCGATCCACGAGAAGAGCAGCGACTGCGCGAAGGGCGATGCCTTCGGCGTCTCGACCGGCACGACCCGTATCCTGCGGCTGCGTAGATCGGTCATGAGCTCGCGCAATGCCGGCAGGTCGAAGACGTCGTTGACGCACTCGCGGGTGGCTTCGAGCAACATCGGAAACGACGGGTACTTGGCCGCGACGGAGAGCAGATCGGCCGCTCGCTGGCGCTGTTGCCACAGCGGAGTGCGCTGGCCGGGTCGGCGACGAGGCAGCAGCAGCGCACGGGCCGAACACTCGCGAAAGCGTGACGCGAACATCGAGGTGTCGGGCAGCCGGCTGATGATCAGGTCGTTGATCTCGTCGGGATCGAACAGGAGTTCCTCGACCGGCAGCCGATCCATCGCCTCGGGCAGCCGCATGACGATGCCATCGTCGCTCCACATCAACTCGATGTCGGTGCCCCACTCCTCACCGAGCCTCGCCTGCAGTGCCATGCCCCACGGCGCATGGACCTGAGCGCCGAACGGGGTGAGAATGCACACCCGCCAGTCGCCGATCTCGTCGCGGAAGCGCTCGACCACGATGGTTCGGTCGTCGGGAACAGTGCCCGAAACCTCGAACTGTTCTTCGAGATAGGCCACGAGGTTCTGCGCCGCGAGTTCATCGAGCCCATGGCGCTCGCGAAGGCGAACGAGCGGCTCGGCATCTTCTCGAATCTCGCGGACGAATTCGCCGATGGCCCGCCCGAGCTCGAGTGGCCGGCCAGGACCGTCGCCGTGCCAGAACGGCATCTTGCCGGGTTGGCCCGGCGCCGGCGTGACGATGACGCGTTCGAAGGTGATGTCTTCGATTCGCCAGGTGGACGCACCGAGCAGGAAGGTCTCGCCCACGCGGCTCTCGTAGACCATCTCCTCGTCGAGCTCACCGACCCGAGTGCCGTCGGGCAGGAAGACGCCGAACAGGCCGCGATCGGGAATGGTGCCCGCGTTGGTCACGGCGAGTCGCTGCGAACCAGCCCGGCCCCGCACGGTGCCGGTGACGCGGTCGTAGACGATGCGAGGGCGCAGCTCGGAGAACTCTTCTGAGGGGTAGGTGCCCGACAGCAGGTCGAGCACGTTGCCCAGGACCTCGTCGGAGAGGTCGTTGAAGTTCGAGCTGCGCCGCACGACGGCAGCGAGCTCGTCGACCTCCCAGTCGTCCATCGCGCACATGGCGACGATCTGCTGCGCAAGCACATCGAGCGGGTTTCGGGGGTAGTAGGTCTCCTCGATCAGCCCCTTGTGCATCCGGTCGACGATCACCGCAGCTTCGACCAGGTCGGCGCGGTGCTTCGGGAAGATCTTTCCTCGACTGGCTTCCCCCACCTGATGCCCAGCACGGCCGATGCGCTGCATCCCGGAAGCGACCGAACCCGGGCTGGCGACCTGGATCACGAGATCGACCGCGCCCATGTCGATGCCGAGCTCCAGCGAAGAGGTGGCGACGAGCCCCTTGAGCTCCCCGCGCTTCAACTCGTCTTCGACCAGCAGCCGCCGTTCTCGCGACAGTGAACCATGGTGGGCCTTGACCAGCTCCTCGCCTTCGGCCG
>CALKOE010000031.1 GCA_938091985.1 uncultured Acidimicrobiales bacterium
CGCTGCACGGCTTCAGCCGACGCCTCAACTTCAGCACCGTTCAACGCAACGAAATCAACCTTCGCCGCGATCCCGATCGCTTCACTCAGATCATCAAACTCCGCCAGAGCCATACCCCAAAACTACGCACCGGGTATGACAGTCAAAGGCTGTGGAGATGCGATGCTCGTGTCATGACATCGCCTGTCAGTCGTGCCCCAACACTCGTCGCGATGGTCGGTCTTCCCGGATCGGGCAAGACCACGAGAGCGCGCGAATTGGCTGAGTCGCTGCCGGCCATCCGGTTCACGCCCGATGAGTGGATCCTTCCGCTGTTGGAGGGCGAGAATCCCGAGCACGTGCGAGACGTCATCGAGGGGCGCTTCGTGGCCGTCGCGACCGCGTTGCTCCGCCAAGGGGTGAACGTGATTCTCGACTTCGGTCTGTGGAGTCACGACGAGCGGGCGGGACTGCACAGCCTTGCTCTCGAGGAGGGCGCAGCGTTCTCACTTGACTACCTCGCCATCGACCGGCCGGAGCAGTGGCGACGGGTTCGGGAGCGTCAGCGGCGCTCGCCGGAGACGACCTTTCCGATGACGGAGCAGGACCTCGACGACTACGACCGGTGGTTTGAGGCGCCCGATGCCGATGAGGTCGAGGGATCAAGTCTGGCGTCGGCTCCCGAGGGTGCCGAGTCGTGGGCTGCGTGGCGCGCCCATCGTTGGCCTACCGCAGACGCCCTCTAGAGCGACGTGCTGATCAGTCGACCGGGTCGCCGAAGGGCTTGCCGGCGTCGGAGTAACAGGGCTCGTGGTAGTGCTCGACGCGGTCCCAGGCACCATTGATGTAGACGTTGCAGATCACCTGTTGGTGTCGCTCGCGTGCCTTGAACTTCACCCGTTCTTCGCAGTGCTTGCACTCGGTCATCGAGCCGGCCTCGATCAGACGGGTGACCGCACGGCTCTTCCATTTGGTTTTTGTTGCGGCCTTTGCCATGCCTCTCCATCGGAGGCAGGGCAACGATCCTGAGGAATCGGATCAGCCGCGGCTGACGGGCTTGTACTTGATGCGCTGTGGTCGCATGGCATCGACGCCGTGCTCGCGCTTGCGATAGTCGGCGTAGTCGGTGAAGTTGCCCTCGAACCAACGGACCTGTGACTCGCCTTCGAAGGCGAGGATGTGGGTGGCGACGCGGTCGAGGAACCAACGATCGTGGCTTACGATGACGGCGCAGCCGGCGTAGGCCTCGACCGCGTCTTCGAGCGCTCGGAGGGTGTCGACGTCGAGGTCGTTGGTGGGCTCATCGAGGAGGAGGACGTTGGCGCCCTCCTTCAACACCTTGGCGAGGTGCACACGATTGCGCTCACCGCCGGAGAGCGTGCCGACCTTCTTCTGCTGGTCGGAGCCCTTGAAGTTGAACGAGGCCACATAGGCCCGCCCGTGGATCTCGCGGCCGCCGACAACCAGGTTGTCGACACCGCCGGTGATCTCGTCGTAGACCGTCTTGTCGGGGTCGAGTGTGCGGTCCTGATCGACATAGCCGAGCGTGACCGTGGGGCCGATGCGCAGGGTGCCGGCGTCGGGTTGTGCGTCGGCGTTGCCGCGCTCTTCGGCCGCCTCGATGATCATCTTGAACAGCGTCGACTTGCCGGCGCCGTTGGGGCCGATCACGCCGACGATGCCGGCGGGCGGGAGGGAGAACGAGAGATCGTCGATGAGGAACTTGTCGCCGAACGCCTTCGAGATTCCGTCGGCATCGATGACGAGGTCGCCGAGCCTTGTGTCGGCGGGAATGATGATCTCGAGATCGTTCTGGCGGCCCTCGGCGTGCTTTTGTTCTTCCAGCAGCTTCTCGTATTGCTGGAGACGGGCCTTGCCCTTGGCCTGGCGAGCCTTGGGTGCCATACGGACCCACTCGAGCTCACGCCGGAGCGTGCGGACGCGCTTGTCGTCGTCCTTTTGCTCCTGGTCGTAGCGGGCTTCCTTCTGCTCGAGGAAACCTGAGTAGTTGCCCTCGAACGGCATGCCCTTGCCGCGATCGAGTTCGAGGATCCAGCCGGCGACATTGTCGAGGAAGTAGCGATCGTGCGTGATCGCGACGACGGTGCCGTTGTAGTCCTGCAATGTGCGTTCGAGCCAGGCAACGGACTCAGCATCGAGATGGTTGGTGGGCTCGTCGAGCAGCAAGAGGTCTGGCTTGGCCAGCAGCAAACGGGCCATCGCCACGCGGCGCGCCTCGCCGCCGGAGAGGTTGGTCACGGCGGTGTCGCCGGGAGGCGTGCGAAGCGCGTCCATCGCGATTTCGACGTTGCGCTGCAAGTCCCACGCGCCGGCAGCTTCGATCTTTGATTCGAGGTCGGCTTGCTTGGCGCCGAGCTTGTCGTAGTCGGCATCGGGGTCGGACCACCCGGCGAGCACCTGTTCGTAGTCGAGGAGGAGCCCGGCGACTTCGCCCACGCCGTCCATGACGTTGCCCATCACGTCCTTCTCAGGATCGAGGTGGGGCTCCTGCTCGAGCATGCCGACGGTGAAGCCGTCGGTGAGTCGGGCATCGCCGGAGAAATCCTGATCGATACCGGCCATGATCCGCAGCAGCGTCGACTTGCCGGCGCCGTTGGGACCGAGGACACCGATCTTCGCCCCCGGGTAGAACGCGAGGGTGATGTCTTTGAGCACATCGCGGTCCGGCGGGATGAATCGCCCGACCTTGTGCATGGTGAAGATGAACTGCGCGGCCATGGCGCATCAAGCTAGCGGCGCTTGGTTGTCTTCTTCGCTGCCTTCTTGACCGGCGTCTTCGCCGGGGCCTTCTTGACGGTACGCGTGCGAGCTGTGGCAGCCGACTTCTTCACGGTCTTCTTGGCAGCGGTCTTCTTCGCTGCCTTCTTGACCGGTGCCTTCTTCGCCGTCGCGGTGGTCTTCTTGGCGACGGTCTTCTTGGCCGTGCTCTTCTTGGCCGTGCTCGTCTTCGCCCTGCTCTTCTTGACGGCTGCCTTCTTCGTCGAGGTGCGGGGGGCGACGGCCTTCGCGGCGGTCTTCTTGGCCGTGGGCCGGTTGGCGACTCGCTTGCGGGTCGTCTTCTTTGCTGCGGCCTTGGGCGCAGCAGGCGTCGGCGCCGGTGGGCGATCCGACGCGGGGATCAGGCCGGCGTCGATGCCCATGCGCTCGTCGTCATAGCGATGAACGACGAAGTCGAGCGTCGCGCCGAGTTCGATGACATCGCGCGCCTTGGTGGGCGCGGGATCGCCGAGCAGCCGGTTGGGGAGATAGACGACTACATCGTCGACCGAGCCGTAGGCGCCGTGTGACGAGAACTTGTCGACGTGGACCGCAATGGTGCTTCCCACCGGGAAGTCGGCTCTGAACGTGCGCCAGACGTCGGGCTTGTTGCTTCCCTCGCCGGACGGGGCGGTTGCCTTGCGCGGATTGCGGGGCTTCTTCGGCTCGGACCGGCCGTCGCTCTTCGGCTCTGCTTGGCTCGCCCGCTTCGGCTCAGGCCGGCTGGCCCTCTTGGCGGTCGGCTTCTCGGTTGATTCTTCTGCGGCCTTCGATCGCCGACTGTCGGCCGTGGCTCGGCGGCTCACAGGACCGCGAACAGGGGAACGTGCGACATAGATCCACCCAACCGAAGGGATGGGCTTGCCGCCGACGAGGCGGCCTTCGTCGAAGAGCCACTTGTAGGTGCCGTGGAACTCCTGGAACGAATCGTTGGAGAACACGACCGCGTCGGCACGGTCGGCGACTTGGAGAATGAAGGCGTCGCCGCGCCCGATCACTCCGGCCGGGGGCGTGATGATGTCGTTGTCGTCGATCGCTTCGCGGGCGGCCTTGGTCTCGGCCTTCGCGACTCGGTGTTCGAAGGTGGCATCGACGATGACGGTGATCTGGTCGAAGTCGTACTCGGCATCGATGGCGCGAACGGCTTCGTCGAGCTGGGCGAGGCTCGGCTCTTTGCGACCCTCGGTAGCGAGATTGGATCCATCGATGACGGCGTGGGATGACGGGCGATTGCCTCTGGGCATGTGGGTCAGTCAATCACGCGTCCTAGGGTGCAGCCGTGATCACCGCAGCACTGTTCGATTTCGGGGGAGTGATCCTCTCCAGCCCGTTCGAGGCTTTCAATGCCTACGAGACCGAGGTCGGCCTCCCTCGAGACACGATCAGGACGATCAACTCGACCAATCCCGACGTCAACGCGTGGGCCCGCTTCGAGCGCGGCGAACTCAACCCGGCGGGCTTCGTGGAGGTGTTCGAGGTCGAGGCGGCGGCACTCGGGCACACTGTCGATGCCCAGCGTGTCCTCGATTCGCTGAAGGGCTACGTCCGCCCGGAGATGGTCGAGGCCGTGCGCCGATGCGGCGAGCGCCTGAAGACGGCGATGCTCACCAACAACTTCCGTGACCCGGCCGGAGGGTCATCACACGACCCCAAGAGCGAGCTCGGCGCCATCGTCGCGATGTTCGACGAAGTCGTGGAGTCGAGCGTGGTCGGCGTGCGCAAGCCCGAGCCGCGGTTCTACGAGATCGCGTGTGAACGGCTCGGCGTCGCGCCTCACGAGTGCGTCTTTCTCGACGACCTCGGCATCAACCTCAAACCGGCAAAGGCGATGGGGATGACGACGATCAAGGTTGTTGACCCCGCCGTCGCACTCGCCGAACTCGAGTCGGCGGTCGGCTTCCCTCTGGGTTGACGATCCTCTGGGTTGACGATCCTCGTCAGAGTGTCATGGAATGACGTTTTGCGTCATTTCTACTTGAAATGACGAGAATCGTCACTATGATGACCGTATGTGGCTCGTAGACGAAACTCGCTGTGGCTACGCCGCGGTCTTGGTCGACATCGTCGACTCTCGACACCACGGTGACCGGGCGGCGCTTCAAGAACAGGTGGCCGAGGCCGCCGCAGTCCTCAACGCCCGCATTCCGAGCCTCGATCCCATGACGTCGACGGTGGGCGACGAACTTCAGGCCACCTATGCCGATCTCTTCGTGGCGATCCGTGCGGTGAGCGAGCTTCGACTCGAGTTGGCCGGAGTGGTCGGAATTCGGGCCGGGATCGGTTGGGGTGACATCGTCATGCACGATGCTGAGCGGTCGCCGTTCGGCCAGGACGGCCCGGCGTGGTGGTCGGCAAGGTCGGCACTCGACTCGGTCGCTGCGTCGACGGCGTGGTCGGGCTACGAGGCACGGTTCGGTGTCGAGTTCGCTGCTGAAGCACCCGCTGTGGCTTCTGACGCACCGCCACGTGAAACCTCAACAACGAGACCCCCAGCGCGCCCGCTGGCTCTCGACGCGGTTGCGGTGGTTCGCAGTCATCTCGCGTTGCTCGATCGGGCGTTTGCCACGATCGACGCAACCGAGGCGCGCATTGTGCTGGGCGACCTGGCTGAGGTGCCCACCGAAGAGATCGCCGCGGAGCTCAGCCTCTCGTCGAGTGCGGTGTCGCAACGCCGTCGCCGCAATCATCTCCGCGAACTTGTGGCAGCCCTTCGAGTGATCGACACTGCCCCATGACCGCTCTCGCGCTCGTCCTGCTCGCGATCGGCATCGGCGACATCACCCACGGACTCGCCGGGATGCCGAAGAACCGTGGTCGTGCCCTTCTCGCGATTCTGCTGAGCGCCGTGGTGGTCATCGCCGGCGTCCTCGTCGTCGACGCGTCCGGGGGAGACGCGATTGCGACGGTCGTCGTGGCCATCGTCGTCTCGGCGGCGTGGCAGCTCGTGCGAGTCGCCTACGACAACGCGACGATGCAGCTCGCCACCATCGGTGCCGGCGTGCTCGCCGCGGTCATGATCTCCACAGTCCGACTCGAATCCGATGGCGACGGGCTCTGGCAACGCTTCCTCGACGAGTCGCGAATCCAGCTGATTCAGCGCGAGAAGCCGGCCACGGTGCTGATGGTGCTCGCAATCGGGGTGGTGCTCACTGCGACGGCCAATGCCGTTGTGCGCATCGTGTTGGAAGTGGTGATCGACGGTGATCCACCGACCACTCGCATCCGCGGCGGGCGAGTGATCGGACCCTTGGAGCGCGTCCTCATCGTCGGATTCGTTCTCGCTGGGCAGCCGACCACAGCGGCGCTCGTGGTGACCGCAAAATCTCTCCTGCGCTACCCCGAGCTGCGCAGCCACGACGACGTCGACATCCACGCAGTCACCGAATACGTGTTGATCGGATCGCTGGTGAGCTGGACGATCGCGTTGGCGGCCACTCTCGCGATC
>CALKOE010000032.1 GCA_938091985.1 uncultured Acidimicrobiales bacterium
GACGACTCCCAGCGGGCGTTCGTTCCGAGCGGGAGCGCGGCCGTAGCGGCATCGTTGGCGACAGCGGTGTCGCCCTGCAGGAGGGCAGCGAGCGCGAATGCCGCCTCGGCCAAGCCGACCAGAGGGACAAAGTTGCACCGGCGCGCGGCATTGGCGGCGTCGATCGACTCGGACCGAGCTTGGTCGAGCGAACCGTCGAAGATCAGCGAGAACGAGAGATACAAGCGCGCCGCGGCCTCGTCGAGCACGTGGTCAGTCGCCGCCGACGTGGCGATGACAGTGCGAAGCCGGTCCTGAACCGGCGCTTGATCACCTCCGAGGAAACGCGCGGTCAGCGCTTCCACTACCGCTTCGTTGGATCGCACCATCGCCCAGACCGGACTCGCTTCCGACGGATCGATCGATCGAAGGTCGTCGGTGAGTTCCATTTGCCGGATCGCATCGATGTGCTCACCCACCTGCCCCTGGAACGAGAGGCGGAGAAGAATCTCTCGAGTCGCTGGCTCCACATCGGTCTGCAGAGCCGAGTAGACCTCAGCATCGAACCAGGAGCGAGCGCCGGCCTCGACCACCAACGGCCAAAGCCCCGTCAAGATCGCCGCGCGGTCCTGGTGGCGTCCTCTGCGTTCCGCGGCCCGCAGCGCAACACGGAGGTTGGGCGACTGCTCACGCAACACGCGTGTGCGCTGGGTGTCGAACGAGAGCCCGGCAACTGACACGACGGGCGGCGCGACGTCGAGCGCCCACACCACGAGTGCGTCGTCGGCGTCATCCGCCTCAGCTCCTTGGAGTTCGCCGTCGCAGAACTGCCGAACCGACTCGAGTATCCGCAGGCCCCCCTCGCGATCCATCGTGACCAGGGACTTCGCCACCAACTCGTCGACAAGATCGTGATCGAACTCGGGGGCCAACAGTGCGGCCGTGTCACGGCTCCAGACCGCTGGCAGGCGAGAGAGGCGGTACAGCAGAGTTCGCTCGTCGTCGCCGAGAAGGCGAACGCTCCACTCGATCACGGAGCGAAGTGTCGCGTGACGAGCATTCGGACTCTCGGGGCCGGAATCACGCCTGCGTCGGCGAGTGCGGAGCGCGTCGAGATCCGTCTCCAGCGCATCGACCAGCTCATCGGCCGGCATCTGACGAAGTCGGGCCACCACGTCGATACCCAGGGGCAACGCGTCGACGGCTGTGACGAGGCGGCGCAAGGTGTCTTCCCTTGGCCGCGGCACCCCCACAAGCTCGGCACGACTCTGCAGTAGTTCTGCCGCCGCGTCCTGGGCGAGACCCCCCAGATGGTGAACTGCTTCGCCTTGCAGCTCGAGCGGTTCACGGCTGGTTGCCAGGATCCTCGTGGCGGGGCTCGCCTCCAAGAGCGCACGACACATCGCGGCCGCCTCGTCGATCACGTGCTCGCAGTTGTCCACCACGATCGTCGTCGGTCGAGACCCCAGATGTTTCGCGATGAGCGGGTAGGGCGACCCCTCGAGTTCGAGCTTGGACGGGGGAAGTCCAATCGCATCACCCAGCGCGGCGACCGGGTCTTCGGTACGGGTGAGATCGACGAAGTGCGCCACTCCGTCAGAGCGGTCGAGCCACAGCGTCGCAACCTCGATCGCGAGCCGGGTCTTCCCGGTCCCGCCAAAGCCGACGATGGTCGTGAGTGGGTGCTCGCTCACCCGGGCGAGGAGCGCAGCTGTGTCGTCACCACGCCCGATCAGATCGGTCGATGACCGCGGCAAGCCCCGGCCGGCAGCGCCGGTGAGAGCAGGCCCGTAGCTCGCTTCGATCGGCAGTGTGTGGAGCATCAGCGAACCCGGCACGTCTCTTACGGAGAACATCCCCAACGGTTCGAGCAGCCGTGCCGGGAGTGCCTCACAGGCCTGCTTGGCCGGATCGGTGAGCACAACATGGCCGGGTTCGACGAGGTCGGCGACCCGGGCCAGATGGTTGATGGTGCTGCCGAACCAGTCGCCGTCACGGGCTTCAGCGACACCCCAGTGGATCCCGACCCGGCTCTGGATCTCGATCGGATCAGGCCAGGGCTCATCGTGCAGAGCGGTGACGTAGTCGGCCATTGCAGCCATCGCGGCCGCGACCGTGTCGAAGTGAGCGAGGAACCCGTCACCGGTGTGTTTGAACAGCTCACCGCCGTGTCCGCCGACTGACCGGGCCGAGATCTCATCGTGGCGGGCAAGAGCAACCGACATCGCAACCTGTTCACGGTTCCAGAATCGAGACGAGCCAGCGATGTCAGCCATCACAAACGCCCGGGGATGGTCACTCACGCCCGGAATGTAGTGGGACGCGGCGATCTCACCCCAGCCGGGCTCAAGGTTCAGGCGGCCTCGCGCTGCGTCGATCGACACACATCGACGATCGCGTCAGCCAACTGTTGATTCGCCGCCACCCCAAGGCGAACCGAGCAGGCGACATAGTCGTCCGCCCCGTCGGCGAAGACCGCAACGAAGACCAGGCGGGCGGCGGTTGCCGTGGTTGCACGCACGATTCGGCCGTCGTCGAGTTGTTGGACTTCGACATTGAACAAGTCGCCTTCCGCTACCGCATCGATCCCTACAAACGTCGGGAGGTCGGGAGCCAGGGCCAACCACTCATCGAGCGAACGCGCAGCGCAGCCGTCGACAGGGCAGGCGCGAGCGATCGTCCACTGGTCGAAGCTCTTGCCGTCTCCCGGAGGGACGAAGTCGAACGGAAACTGTGGCGTGGCGACCCAGCCCACGGGAATCTGCGTGGCCAAGCCTTCTTCGGTCACGATCTCCTCGAGTGCCACGCCCTGCGTCTCATCGGCTGTGACGATCAGGATCCCGCCGACAACGGCGAGGGCCATCAGGGCAGGGACAATCCACTGTCGACGCATCCGCTCATACTCGCAGCGGATCGACCTCGACCCGCAGCCGGGCCGCGGGGCGCGGTGTCGCCTCCAGCGCGTCGAGGATCGGCGCGTGGGTGTCGGCCCGAAGCAGCCACTGGTCGTCAACCGGCCCCCGGATGCGGACGCCTTCGGGCGATCCGAACGACTCGATGAACTCCGGCGCTCCAGCGCCGGTGATGAGCACCTGTGCGCCATAGGGCGGCGCGCCGAGTGCCTGACGGCGATCTCGTTCGGCGACCGCAACCACTGAGGGATCGGCCCGCAGCGCCGCCTGAACCACCTCGTGCTCGGGCTGACGGGTCTGCAGCACCAAGCGTCCGCCGTCGGAGCGAGGGCCGAGCAGCCGGGCCGCCCGGGCGAGGAGGGCCAAGGCCTGCTCAGCCGCCCGCTGGCGAGGCGCCAGCAGCTCCTGGTCGAGATCGAGGAACACCCCGATATCGGCGCGGTCGATGC